>JBKJOA010000097.1:0-9089 GCA_046593365.1 Limisphaerales bacterium | reverse complement strand
ACGCCCTCATCACCTACATCGCCGACCGCGTCCGCGACCGTCATGCGCGCGAGGGGAATTTCCATTTATACGACCACTACTTGAGTTGGTATTGGGAGCAGCGCATGGCGAACATTGAAATCATTGACCGCGTGGGCCGCAATGGTGGGACTACCATCACCTTCAACTACACCACGCAGGATCAGTTGAACCCCGCTGAGTTTCGGACGTTCTTCCGGGGCATCGGCACGGTGGCCGAATACAACAACAACCAGATTGCCACGCTGGTTTCCACCAACGCGTCAGCCACGCCGGGTGAAATTGATTTCAATTACTCCGCCACCGTTACCGCGAATAATCAATTCAACCGGGCTTTGCAATTGGGCGACCGCGTGGAAATCGAGATCAGCCAGTTCCTCGCCGCGCCTCGGCACGGGCGCAATAATTATTACGGAACCGTGCTGCTCTACATTGTCGGGCAAGGAATCGTGCCGTGGGCCGAGGGACAGGACTTGGGTTTTAATGGAGGCATCATCGGGACGGTCAATCAGAGTCTCGATTCGTATCCGCTGTCCACAAATGCATGGCAGGGCGGACAGACCACGTTGCCATATCAATACTCCAATGAACCGCAACATCGCTTCAAGCAAACCGCCGGGAATATTTCTCCGACGAACGGCCTGCCGTTCATGCTCGGTCGCCGGTTGCATCACACTGACTTCGGCGATGGCACCCATTCGGAACCGGACAATCCGGTCTTCATCGAACACGTTAGTCAACTCGGGCCGAAGTTCATCAATCGCAGTTGCGTGGAGTGTCACATCAATAATGGCCGCGCGCTGCCGGCGGCGGTTGGCACGCCGCTGACGAAATGGGTTTTCAAAGTGGGCAGCAATGCGAGCGGTTCGGCGCATCCCACACTCGGATCCGTGTTGCAACCGCAATCCAGCAGCGGGCCGAACGAAGGGAGCGTGATGATTGCCAGTTACACGAACACGAGCGGTCAGTATGGCGACAGCACCCCGTATTCGTTGCGGAAACCGAACTACACTTTCACCGGCACCACGCCCGCGTTTTTCTCCGCACGGATTGCGCCCCAACTCGTCGGCCTTGGCTTGCTCGAAGCCGTGAGCGAAAGCACCATTCAAGCTCTGGCCGACCCGACCGACGCGAACGCCGATGGTATCTCTGGTCGGGTTCAAACCGTGACCGATCCGGAAACATTTCAGCAGCAGCTCGGACGCTTCGGCTACAAAGGAGTGAAGGCGCGCGTCAGTCACCAAGTCGCGGGCGCGCTCAATAATGACATGGGCGTGACGACCTCGGTGTTTCCGATTCTGGATGGCGAAACCAACGCCAGTGCGGTCGAAATCACTGCCGCTGATCTCGACAAGATGACGCGCTACGTTGCCCTCCTCGGAGTCGCCGCCCGACGCGACCTGACTAACACTCAAGCGCTGCTGGGTGAACAACTTTTCGCCAGCGCCAACTGCGTGAAGTGTCACACAACGACTCTAACTACCAGCGCGTATCATCCGATGACCGAGCTGCGCAACCAGACGATTCACCCTTACACTGATTTGTTGCTGCATGACCTAGGTGCAGGCTTGGCCGACAACATGGCCGAAGGCATTGCCACCGGTTCCGAATGGCGCACGGCACCGCTTTGGAGTATTGGCCTCACCGCTGGTGTTAGCGGCGGCGAGGCTTACTTGCACGACGGTCGCGCCCGCAGTCTTGAAGAAGCCATTCTCTGGCATGGCGGTGAAGCCGAGGCTGCAAAGGAAACGTTTCGCACGATGTCGGCAACCGATCGCGCCGCGCTCATCAATTTTTTGAAATCGTTGTGACCATAAAACCGAGACAAACCTGTTAACTCTGTTATGTTTCCCTATCGTTTAATATGAAGAAATTGATCGCAGTCCTGACAACGCTCACAATGGTGGGCTTTGCCGACGCAGCCGTGACCAACTTGTTTCCGAACGGGAATTTCGATTCTCCGGCGGGTACGGCGAGTCCTTGGGTTGAAGTGTTCGGCGGCGGTACCACCACTTACAGTTATCCGACATCAGGCGGCAACCCCAGCGGTTACGGACGCATGAATAATTCGTCCGGATGGGGGATTTGGGTAGGTGGCGAACCGACTCCGCTGTCACTGGCTTCCTTGGGTCTTGTTGCCGGAGGCACGTACACCTTTGTCATGGACATGAAAAACTTTTCCGGCACAGGCATCGGCAAACTCAAGATTGAATCGTGGGATTCGGTTGGCTTAATCAGCGATAGTGGTGAACTACCTGCCATCTCTCAGTCCGCTGCTTGGGTTACCTACACCTTCTCCGCCACACTCTCGCCGAGCGCGACGGGGATCAAAGTAGTTCCAGTTGCGGGCGCGGCGTCGCAGATCGGTTACGACAACCTCGGAGTCGTCGTGCCTAACTCACCGCTGACCGTATCCATCACGAGTCCGACCAACAACGCGGTGGTGACATCCAACTTCACCATCAGTGCCACTGCAACGGTCACCCCAGGAACAGTCACGAACGTGAACTTTTTCGACGGCGCGACTTTGCTCGGCAATGATACCAATTCACCTTTCAGTTTCGCTGTGATCGGTGCGTCATCCGGTGCGCACGCATTGAAGGCCGTTGGGCGGGACAGCACCGGGAACAGCGTCACTTCAACCGTGGTGAACGTCTCTGTGACCAACACACCGGTCGCTACTGGCTGGCAACTGGTCTGGAGCGATGAGTTCACGCAGGCCGATGGGACGTCGCCGAATTCCAGCAACTGGGGCTTTGATGTTGGCGGTGGTGGTTGGGGCAACAACCAGCTCGAATACGACACGGCGCGAACGAACAACGCGAGGATTCAAGGTGGACAACTGGTCATTGAGGCGAAGCAGGAGAGTTATATGGGCAACAGTTACACCTCGGCTCGGATGAAGACGCAAGGAAAATGGGCTTGGACCTATGGCCGCATCGAGGCCAGCATCAAGATTCCGAAAGGGCAGGGTATCTGGCCTGCGTTTTGGATGTTGGGTGCGAACATCGGTTCCGTTGGCTGGCCCACCTGTGGCGAGATTGACATCATGGAAAACATCGGCAACACCGCCGACCAAGGCATCACTCACGGCACGTTGCATGGCCCGGGTTACTCTGGCGGCGGCGGCTTGAGCGGAACTTATACGCTGCCTGGTGGAGCAAAACTTTCTGATGCCTTTCATGTGTTCGCGGTGGAGTGGACTACCAACCAGATCAAGTGGTATATGGACAACGTCCAATATTTCACTCTGACACCCGCAAATCTTCCCGGCGGTTCAACCTGGGTTTTTAATGCGCCGCAATTCATCCTCCTCAATCTCGCTGTCGGCGGCAATTGGCCTGGCAACCCGGATGGCACGACGGTTTTCCCCCAGCAGATGCTCGTGGATTATGTTCGCGTCTATAACTATGTGGCGTCGGCTCCAACCGCTCCCACCGGATTGACCGCCAGTCCGGGCAGCGCGAAAGTTTATCTGAGTTGGAATGATTCATCTGGCGCGACGAGTTATCTGGTGAAGCGCGCGACGAGCAGCGGCGGCCCATACACGACAATTGCCAGTCCGGCGACTAACATCTACACCGACACCGGCGTCGCCAACTGCTCGACTTATTACTACGTCGTTGCCGCCACGAACTCTCTTGGCGCGAGCACGAATTCCAGTGAGCAAACTGCATCGCTCGGCGCGTATGCTTTGGCGGTGAACTCCGGCGGCATCGCGGCGGGACAGTTTATTGCCGACGCGAATTTCGCGGGCGGCACCATCGGCGCGACGGTTGCGAATGTCATTGATACTTCCGGCCTGGTTGCACCCGCGCCTCAAGCAGTTTATCAATCCGAACGCTACGGCAACTTCACCTACACGTTCACTGGATTGGTTTCCGGCGTGACTTACAAGGTGCGACTGCACGCCGCTGAAACTTACTGGACTGCGGCGGGGCAACGGCGATTCAACGTCATCATCAATGGCGCACAAGTGTTAACCAACTTCGACATCATCGCCGCCACCGGTGCTGCGAACAAAGCGGTGATCAGCGAATTCAACGCCGTCGCCAGCGGCGGGCAGATTGTTGTCCAGTATGTCACTGTCACCGACAACGCACGGGCGAGCGGCATTGAAATCCTGATGGCCCAACCGGGGTCACCGACTGGCTTGACGTCAACTCCCGGCGACGCGCAGGTGGCCTTGCAATGGAACGCGTTGACGGGTGCCAGCTACAATGTGAAACGCGCGCCGGCCAGCGGCGGACCATTCACCGCGGTGTTCAGCGGACTCGCGACCACCAATTGCACCGACACCGGCCGGACGAATGGGGTGACCTATTACTATGTGGTCTCGGCCACAATCCTCGGCTGCGAGAGCACCAACTCTATCTATGTCAGCGCGACCCCGGCTTGCTCGCCACCGGATGCGCCGTCGGCAGCCAACAACGGCCCGATCTGGATGGGCATGACCTTGAACCTCACCGCTTCGACCGTGCCGGGAGCGACTTACAGTTGGTCGGGGCCAAACGGTTTTAATTCCACCCTACAGAATCCTTCCATCACCAACGCCTCCACCAATGTCTCCGGGCTGTTCAGCGTGACGGCGGCCACCGGCGGTTGCACTTCCACCCCGGCGACGACCTTGGTGACGGTCAATCCACCGGCCAGAGTTACTATCCAACCCTTGGGCCAGAATGTTATTCTTAACTGGCCTGCGGGCACGCTTCAGTCGGCCACCAATATCACCGGTCCGTGGGGCGATGTCAGTGGCGCGCCTCCGAGCACCAACCCGGCGATCGCACCGCAAGAGTTCTATCGGACCAAACTGCAATGAAATGCTAACTCTGGACGATGCACGATGTGTCGAATGAGTTGCAAGCCAGCCATGGTAGATCACGAGCTAGGGTGAAACGGTTCGATAAAAGCTCTGCGGGCCTTTCAGGTTGGTGTCCGTAAGCGTCACCGAATTCCCCGAGGCATTGGTCACGCTGCCGGTGACTGTGGTCCAGACAACTGGCGCGAGGCTGGTGGTCACCTCGACGTGATAAACGAATCCCGGAGTTGTGGCAAACTTCAGCGTGATGCTGTTGGGCGGGCTGATGGCTATCCCGGTGATGGGTTGTGCGGGGGGCGGCGTGGCGCTCACATTAAAGGCCGCACTGGTCGCGCTGGCCGGGGCATCGGGCGCAATCCATTTGCTTCGCAGATAACTTACCACGGAAGCGCGGTTGGAAGTATTCAAGGCCGAGTTATAGACCAATACTTCGGCGATGTTGCCGGCGAACGGATTGTTGACCGCCGTGCCGCTCGCCATGCCGCCGCCGACACTCGATGCGACTACATTGAAATTGGCGGATGCAAGCGGACTGGCGTTCTGATTGCCGGCCAGTTCGCCACCGGCCAAGCCGATCCAAAAACTGTTGTTGCCGGCGTTGGCGGTTCCGTCGGCTATATATTCAAAGACGATGTAATTGGTCGAAGAATCTATGGCCGCGCAGTTGTTATCGGCGACACCATTTCTGTAAACGCGCGGCGTTGTGTTGGCGATGTTGTAGTTCAACGTGTAGCTGCCACTGGACAAATAATCAGCGACGCTGCCAGCCCACGTTGCAAAGACGGCCTGATAGCCGCCTTCACTGGTTCCGGCCATGGTTTTGCGCGCCACGACGAAAATGCTATTGGACGGTGAAGTGTTGTTGTAAGTCGTATTCTTGAGTTCGGTGCCGGCGGAATCGCTGGTGGCATTAAACATGACTGCCTTACGACCGTTCAACTCCGTGCTGGCATAACGGATGCCATTGCCAGCGCTGCCAATGGTCGTGTTGAAATTGTTTCCGTGACCGCTTTGATCCAACCAGTTGGTAACAATACCGCTCGCATTGGTCAACACCGATGCGGCCACGCTGGCATCCAGCCAGATGCTCATGCCAGGAACCGGGCTGCCGACTGCGGGTGGCAGCGACGAGGCGATAAGTTGGTTGCCGCTGCCCGCAGTATTAATCGCCAGATTGCTGAACGTCACAACCCCGTTGCTGCCGCCGGTGCCAATGTCGTAATTAGTTGTGCCCAGCAGCGTCCCGGTGCTGTTGGTCAATCCTACGAAGATCGGCAAACTCGCCGGCAAACCGAGAGTGCTCGGATTTCCGAAAATATCCATCGTCTTGAGAACCGGTTGCTGGCCGAACGGGACACCCGCAATGGCCGAACTGGGCTGGGTGGTGAACGCCAACGCCACGGCCGGGCCGAATGAACTCACAAAATTGAAAGTGAAATAGGGCGAGTCGTTTCGGAATTCGATAAGTGTTGAGTTCGTTACCGTCATGCTGCCGATGGCGTCATTGCGCGCCCACAAACCATTCCGGCCGCTGACGCCGATGCCGTAATTGGAGAGGTTGAGTTCGCTTACCACCGCATTGGACAACGTGCCCAGACCCGATGAAATGCTGCTGCCCGGAGCAATGATGCTGAATCCATCGGAGATGCTGTTTGTGATGTTGAGATTGTTCAGGTTAACGCCGGCAAGACTTGCGTGATCGAGACATAGCTGCAGGGCGGCACGCCAGCCAAACCCGCCATCGTAACCACCGCAGCGAATGAGGTCGCTTCGCTGAGCGACGGTGATGCCGCTGAAAACATTGCTGCCGACCGGAAAGGTGGTGCTGATCAGTATGCCGCAGCCGTAGGGCATGTCTTGAAACAAACAATCCTCAATGCGGTTGCCAACTCCGCCGTAAATCGCCCCGCCATTGGCCAGAAACGGCGACTGCGCCGTGCAGTGGGTAATGACATTAAGACCAGGCGCATAAGTCTGTGGCTGGGGAGCCGGCCAGATGGCAAAACAATCATCGCCGGTTCCGCGCGCGGTGCAGTTGGTCACCGTGGTGCTGCGCATTCCAGAGTTGAGATTGATCCCGTCCGCAATGGTGTTGCGAAACCGGCAACCATCAATGACTAGGCCGGTGGAATTATTAATCCACATCGCGGCCTTGGTATGCTCAATCCAAACCCGCGAGATAGTTGAGCCGCTGCCGTATGAGCCGCCAATTCCATCGTTGCCTTCGCTATCATTCCGGTAGTTTAAAAAGCCGGTGATGGAGAAATCAGCCAGATGGATGTTGCTGCCCGTTCCGTTTAAGTTGATCCGGCTGGAGGGCGTCGTGTTGTAAAGCGAGGCATTGCCGATAAGTTTTGTAACCCACATGCCGGCACCCAGGAGCGTCGTGTTGGAGGGAAGGTTGATGTTGCCACTTAGCAGGTAAGTACCAGCCGGAATCCAAACGACCTTTGACTGTGCCTGCGCGGCGTTGATGCAATTCTGGAGCGCCGTGGTGCAATCGCTAATTCCGTCCCCAACAGCGCCATAACTTGTAACTGACAAGGAATTAGTCGGGGCGGCGGGCGGAGCGGCGGCATATTCGAGGTCAACCAAGTCAATGATGTAGTTGGTGGCGGTGTCGGTGCCGTCCTTTTGCAGGCGCACACGGTCGCCGGGATTGAGGGACAGCCCGTTGGTGCGCAGTTCATCAAAAAAGTTTCTCGGCGATCCGGCAAGCGGAAAGTTGGTGAACGAGTAGCCCCCATACAGCCACGAATACTTGGAAGTCATGGCCAGTTTTTCAACAAACGCGCCATTAATGTAGAGGCTGATGGTATAATTACTTCCGACGCCGTCCACCGTGTCGGGCACGCTGTAGCGCACCACCAGGGCATTGGCGATTGACTGGTTGGTGAATTCAAGATACTGACCCGTGGTGTTGAGTCGCACGCATTTTCGACCGGACGCTTCTGTTTCGACCACGTTCGGGCCATATTGCGGTCCCAGGATTGCGCCGCCGCCAATGGTCATGTTCTCGGCCTCGTAGGTTGTCCACGGCACACTCGCGCCCGTGAAGGATTGCGCTGGCGTGAGCGAAAGAAGCAGGATCATCAACGCCACAAAACCGCTCACCGGATATTTTTCCAAGCCGATAAAGCTCGCGTGGATGCCAAGCAGCTTCAGGTAATTTTTCGTTCGGCGCGGCCCGCGGAGCGGATGTCCCTTGCTCAACACCTGCTGCCGACAGAGTTGCGGTTCTTTCTGAAAAGCACTCCACTTTGGCCGGTCAACTTCCTCTTGGGGTGGGCTGGAACTCATTTTGTAATTTGATTATCTATCGCCTTAAGCCCACTCGCCTGCAACCGGAAAGATGAGCGCGCCAAGCCAAGAAACCCGACGGTTGATCAAAAGGGTTATGAAACAAACCGGGAGAATCCCAGGTCTGACGCAGATCAATTTTGCGCAATCCAATCTACGCCGCTATTTTTTGTCCCTGCGGGACAACTGACCATAGCCCAGCGTTTCAACGCCGGGAAAAAGATGTGATTGGCGCGAGTTCCGAAGGAACGGCTGAATGGACAAGACTCGGACGTCCCTGCGGGACTTTGTTTCCCTTTCAACGCCCAAACCACGGTTGAAACCCGTGGGCTATTGTCGTTTGTCCCGGAGGGACAAGCAAACCGGACATGGACTTAACCCGATCAAAATTGATATCCGTCCGCCCTGGGGAGAATCGCCAGTTGTCTTGTCTCCAAACCTTCGGTAGGAATAGGTTCAGCTATTGCCAAACTTGACGTTGCGTCAATAGACTGTGGCTCTTGAAGCGTAAAGCCAAAAAGCACGGCGCAAGTTCGCGAGCACCTCTAAACCCTGCGGTCGCCAGACCAGCACTTTCTGCCGGCCGCAAACGGCTGTTTGGCATCATTACCTTGTCGCTGCCGTTTTGTTTCCTCTTGTTGTTAGAGCTAAGTTTGAGGCTCGCGGGCTATGGCTACGATACGGCATTTTTCAAAACGGAACGGGACGCGTCTGGCCAGAGGTTTCTCATCAACAACGATCCGTTCATGTTCCGCTTCTTCCCGCCTGAACTCGCCCGCTGGCCTGGTGCGTTCAAGCTTGCCGCCGAAAAACCTTCCGGTGTTCAACGCATCTTCGTTTTCGGCGAATCCGCAGCGATGGGTGATCCTCAGCCTTCGGTTGGAGCCTCGCGCTACCTGGAAATTTTGCTGCGCGAAAAATTTCCGGAACAGCAATTTGAAGTGGTCAATCT
>JBKJOA010000496.1:0-6297 GCA_046593365.1 Limisphaerales bacterium | reverse complement strand
TAATGCTCACTTTATCCGCACCGGCTTTGAGCATCGCGTGCATATCTTCGACGGTGCGGATAAAGTGAGCATTAATTCCTCCGCGCTCGCCACGCCGGATTTGATTCGGCAAGGCGCGGAAAAATTTGGCAGCCAATGCATCGTCGTTTCCATCGACGCGAAAAAAGTTGGGCCAGAAAAATGGGAAGTCTTTTCCCACGGCGGACGCAAACCGACCGGCCTCGACGCCATCGAATGGGCGAAACGCGCCGTGTCACTCGGCGCAGGCGAAATCGTTTTAAACAGCATCGACGCCGACGGCACAAAAGCCGGTTTTGATCTGGTTGTGACCCGACGTGTCAGCGAATCCGTAGGCGTACCCGTCGTCGCCAGCGGCGGCGCCGGAAACCTCGAACATATGGCCGACGTTTTATTGGAAGGCAAAGCCGACGCTGTTTTAGCCGCGAGCATTTTTCATTTCGGGACTTACACCGTCGGTGATGTGAAGAAATTTTTGGCGAAGCAGAATATTCCCGTGAGGTTATGAGTGACATTGATAAAGAGGCGATGCTTCAGCACATTCGTGGAGCAACTGTTGTCCATACTAGTCCTTTCAGTTCGATTGACGTTCCGGTCGCCGAACAAACTCTTTCGAAGGAAGAATTCACGAAGTGGGTCGCACCATTCTATCGGGTAAGTTTACATACGGTAGATAGGGATTTCATGAAATCACTCAAAGGAATCTATCGGGAGATCACGCTGGCTATTGTCGAGTTGCTTCTGACTGAATTTAATTGTCGTCATCGATTGACCGGAGCGTTCTTTGCTGCACTGAAACGTTTTGACTCCTTTGAGGATCACATCGGACGCCTGCTCGTACGCAGCGACGTATGTTTCGCGGGAAAACGCTATTGTGTTGCTCTTGCAGAAATTAATTCCCCGACTGGCTTGGCTTATTTGAAAAAGTATTTGGAATATTATCTGACAAGACCAGATCTTGGATTTGACCAAGTGGATGCAATGTGTGCCATTGCGTATTTAGATGCTAAAAACGGCACAAAAGAGTTTGAGAGTTTTCGTCCGCTTTGGAACGCCTATTTAGGAGCAATATCTTGGAAATTTAACTTTGAAGAGCAAGTTGCTTGGTTTGCAAACGAGATGAGAATTTTACACGAGTGTAGAGCATACGCAGAAACCAGCGGCTTGGAGCGAGCACTTAGAAAATTATTTAAATTATGAACAATCTCACTCAATCCCGCTGGCTGCCGATTGCGTTGCTGACCGGCTCCAATATTTTTACGATGTTTGCCGAGAACGGGCATTGGAAATTTAAGAGCGAACCGCTGGGCTGGGTCTAATCACGCTGTGTGGCAGTTTGGTTGAAGTTGTGCCGCGCTGTGTTCCTTTTCTATCGTTTTTGATTATAGCTCCGTTGGGAATATTTCTGCGCCACGAGGCTCGATGCACAATCGTTCAGAGCGGAGTTGGGAATGAGTTTGATCCAAGTCGTTCCAAATTTCTCAAGAGCGACAGCGCACATGGCTTTTTCCCAATCTGAACGCGACAACGAGATCGGCGGCAGTTGAATGGATCCTTGAATGAGCAAACCGTTTTTTGTTCGACGCTGAGCAGCGCCCGCAATTTTTTTTCCGTTCCAAAGTAAATCAGATTTCTCCGCGCCAACAAAACATTGGCCGTGAATTTCTTTTTTGCAGCAGGGCGAAAGTTTCGTCACGACGTCTATTTTCTCAAACGCATCTTTGATCCATTCATGAACGAGTTGATAGCTTTCAACCGCTTTCAATTTATACCAAAAATGGTTTGGTGGAAAAATTAAACTATAAGTCCAGTCCTCATGGTGGGGAACCAGTCCGCCGCCCGTCGGACGGCGAATCAACGGCCGCAAAAGGGTGACGCGTTCCAGTTCCGAAAAATGTTGGGAGTAACCGAAGGAAGCCGCGGGCTGTGTCCAACCGTAAAAGCGCAGGACAGGCTTCGCCAACTCAGGCGCATTTTCCAAAAGCGCCTGGTCCAATGCCATGTTCCACGGTGGTTCGCCCGGGCCGGATTGCAAAAGAAACCACGATTCAGCCATAAGTCATGCATTCTTGAGCGCTCGTGTTTGGTTGTCGAGGCGAACGGCTTTCCCTGAAATTTCGGACAATGGACGCTTCCGTCCAACAGGGCAATCGGCGTTGATTTCGCAATTCAAACAATCCGGATTGCGCGCGTGGCAGCGGCGGCGTCCATGCCAGATGAGCAAGTGGCTGAACAATGTCCAGTCGGATTGTGGCACCAGTTTTTGCAAATCCATTTCAATTTTTTCCGGGGATATTTGCCGTGAAAAATCCAACCGCTCAGAGAGTCGCGCTACATGCGTGTCCACGACCACACCCACATTGATGTTATATGCGTTTCCGAGAACCACATTCGCGGTTTTGCGCCCCACTCCGGGCAGACCGGTCAACTCTTCCATCGTGCGAGGAACCTCGCCCCCGTGTTTTTCCAGAAGCAATTGACAGCACGCCTGAACGTTTTTTGCCTTGTTTCGAAACAATCCAATCCGTCTCACGTCCTGTTCGAGTTGAGGAAGCGAGGCGTTCGAGAAGTCTAAAGCGCTCCGGTATTTCTTGAACAGATCCGTCATGACAATGTTGACCTGCTTATCGGTGCATTGCGCTGAAAGAATGGTTGCAAGCAAAAGCTCCAACGGATTGGAATGATCCAATTCGCAATGGGCGTCCGGGTAAGTTTTTTTCAGGCGAGCGATAATATTTGTCGCGCGCACTTTCTTCGCCTGAGCAGATTCTTTCATTGCCGCATTGTGTGACATTCAAATTTATTCAGCCACGATTTTTCGTCCTTCATGGAGAATCGCATCACCCTCTCGAACCCACCGCGAAATTTTTGCAAAAAAAATTTGCGCTCCCACAAAATGGGTGGATATTTCGCACAACAATGAGGAAAAGCCCGATGCCAGGTCAGGATAAACACTGGAGCAATCGTGGATTTAATACTTAGGGGGATTTGCAAAAAAGAAGAAAGGCAAAGTTCGATTTAACGTAAAATTTCGCTATAAAGATGAGAAAACGCTCTAATTTCCGAGACCCCAAAATCGCCCGAATCGCCTGTTGGATAACGGGTATATTTACCGCGCTGTTTTTGCAAACCGCCTTCTCAGAAACGCCTGAACATTTTCTCAAAAGTTTCGCCAAATTTAAATTCGTCTATCACGAAAAAGTTCAGGACCCCGAAGTCTTTCTTGCGACCGGGTCGGGAGATTGTGATGACTTTGCCACCCTCGCCGCTCGCGTCTTAAACCAAAGCGGTTACTCGACCGAACTCTATGCCATACGCATGGAAGGTGAAACCCATGTGGTTTGTTACGTTCCGGCAATCAAAGGTTATCTCGATTACAATAATCGATCAGACGCAAATGCCGTGGTTTCGTGCGACGGTTCGCTTAATGATATCGCCGGTAAAGTTTCCCGCTCATTTGGCCGCAATTGGCGTTCCGCTTACCAATTTTCTTACCGGCAAAAAATTAAATGGCTGGTGAACACGATTATTATAAACCCGCTGTCTGCGGAAACCCTGATCGCCGGTAAATAATCTTAAGGTTCCGCGCTATTCCTTTGCGCTTTTTCTGCCAAATTGCGGATCCACCTTAATCAAAAATGCCACGACAAAGCCGGGTATCGTGGTAAGCATAATCCAAACAAAAAAGTTTTTGTAGCCGATGAGGTCTTGCAACCAGCCGCTCCACATTCCGGGCAACATAATTCCCAAAGCCATAAATCCGGTGCAAATCGCGTAGTGCGCGGTTTTATTTGGGCCGTCCGCAAAATAAAGCAGGTAAAGCATGTAAGCGGAAAATCCAAAACCGTAGCCGAATTGTTCAATCGCAATGCAACCGCTGATGATGGCAAAATTTTCCGGCTGCACGAAAGCGAGATAAAGAAATGCAAGATTCGGGAGATGGATGGCGCAAACCATGATGGGCAGCATTTTTTTAAATCCATATTTTGAGGCGAGGATTGCGCCGGAGATTCCTCCAAAGGTGAGCGCCAGAATTCCCATCGTGCCGTAAGCCAGGCCGAATTGGCTCGTGCTTAAACCAAGTCCGCCAACTTCACGAGCGTCCAACAAAAACGGGCCGACCAGTTTCAACGCCTGAGCTTCAGCCAGCCGATAAAACAAAATAAAGGAAAGCGCGATGAGAATGCCGGGCTTTTTGAAATAAGCGCCAAAAGTTCCAAAGAAATCAGCCCACAGGTTTTTACCCGAGCCAACCGGAACGTCTCCAACCGGACGAGGCAGTGCGAATTGATGATAAAAACAAGCGAACAAAAATATTCCGCCCAAAAGAAAAAGCGTGATCGACCACGCCAAAGAAATGTTGCCAGCGCGCGAAGCGAAAATGACAGAGGAACTTTGTTTTAACTTCGGATCAAGTTGCACGACGGCTGCAAACGGTTTGTTCCAGTTTGTAGAGTTGAAAATAAACCGTTCACCTTCCACGAGTTTGAAACCGCGATCGCCCGCGCTGAATCCAATAAATTCGCGCCCGCTTTTCTTCCGGTCAAAATTGACCACGATTTCTTTTTCCAGCGGCGGTTCTTTGGACAACGTAAAATAAATCAACCCGAGATTTCCCGCTGTGTTTGGTTTGGCTTTCAGTTCTTTCGGAAACTTCGCACTCAGGAAATCACCCAGTGGTTTGGAAATATTTCTGGTCCACCAGGCAGCATCCGATGTTTTTTTCTCTGTCGGCTTTTCAACAGCGATGAAACCGTGTTCGCGATTCCATTTCTTCGCCTGATCGATGACAGACTTGGCTTCGACCGCCGTTTTTGCGGTGATTGCGACGGTCAGGTTTTCAGGATGAGCAACCAAACGCAATTCGCCTTCCTGCGGTGTTGCTTGAATGGAAGTGGGATCAAAGTTAGAAACGCTTTCAATTCCCGGTTGCGCTTGCAAAAGAACTTCCACTGGCGGCAAACCATTTTTACTTTCCAAAACTCCGGCGAGGACGATGAGCAGTCCGCTACCGACAATCATGGCGATGCGATAAAACGTGCTGCGAATCCCGTTCCACCAGGTCTGTTCATGCTTGTTTAAACTCAGCATGTAAAAACCGTCGGCGGCGATGTCATGCGTTGCGGAGATAAATGCCATTCCCCAAAAAATTGAAAGTGACATGAAGAAAAACGCGGCGGTCTGAATCGAAGCGCCTGCGCCCATCAATCCGAGCGCGAGTAGGAATTGCATGGCAACGATCCAGAGCCGTTTCGTCTTGAAAATATCGACGAACGGACTCCAAAGCGGTTTCAAGACCCACGGCAAATTGAGCAAGCTGGTGTAAAGCGCGATGTCGGTATTGGAAATCCCAAGGCGCTTGAACATCACGACTGACATCGTGTTCACCGCCACGTAAGGGATGCCTTGCGCGAAATAGAGACTCGGAATCCACGCCCAAGGGTTGCGTTTGGTTGCTTTAGTTTCCGTTGAAGAAATGTCAGGAGCGAAGGAATTTTCTGGGTTCGACATTGCGAAGCAGATTACCGGCGCAAGGAAAGTTTTCTAGCGAAATTCTCAGGCGAATTTGTTTCGGAGCGCGGTTGTGTCACTCCCGGTTTCATGCCACGGCCTTAATGAAATGATCTCAAACCAAACAATTTAGATGTGTTTGCCCTGAATAAAAAAGGCGTCCTTTCGGACGCCTTTGTGAAATAATCTAAAATTGATGATTATGGGAACAGAATACGGATGCTGTTTGCGGTCTCAAGTTGAGCCGCATCAACATTTTTCAACAGTTCCGTGCGGAAACGTCCCGAGCTGACCTGCTGAACACTCCCGTCGCCAATGGCAATATTGCCCTGTTTGAGATGCATTTTGTCGGTGAAGCTGACCAAGCTCGGCGCGGTTCCACCATTTGTATTAATGAGTACGCTCTCTCCATTCTGCCTATTGTAAACAGTGTTAGCCGTCGCATAACCATAACCAGTGTCGGTCGATGTGGACGATATATTGCGATCACCCGACAGCAGCGATTGCGGAAGATTTTCGTTAGCCGCTGGCCCGATAAAGTATGAAACAGCTAAGTTGTTAAGGAACTTGGCACCTGTTCCGGTGATTAAAAAATTCTCCACGGCAGTACGTTCATCGCTCGGGCAAACCACGACTTTGGGTGTTCCCAATTCGTTTTGCAGCACCTGAAAGTGTCTGAAGGTGTTTGCGGCTGCTATTGCTGTGGCTAGCCAGTCCGAGGTTCCGCCGTCGTTTGTGGAAACCTGCATCGGATAACGATCGTTGTTA
>JBKJOA010000419.1:0-4547 GCA_046593365.1 Limisphaerales bacterium | reverse complement strand
CCCGTAAATTTTTTTCTCGGTTCGCTTTTTGAAAAGCGTTAAAACCGTTGCCGTTGAACATCCATAAAAAAACTGGCCTGAGCACGTTCACGCGGGTTGTCATCCTGATCGCCTTTTATTTTATCGGCGGACTCGTCGGGAAAGAATCATCGTTCATGTCAGGAAATGTCTCGCTGGTCTGGCCCCCCGCCGGAATCGCGTTGGCCGCGATTTTGTTGTTGGGCTACAAATTCTGGCCCGGCGTTGCGCTCGGCGCGGTGTTGTTCGCTTCGCTCAATGGAACCCCCATCGGTTTCTTCACTTTGGGAACAGCAATTGGAAATTCCATTGGCGCGGTCGTCTGCGCTTTTCTGCTGGAACGCTTCGTGAAATTTCACACTTCGCTCGATCGTGTGCGGGACGTGGCGGGCTTTGTGTTTTTCGCCTGCGTACTCGGAACGACCGTTAACGCTGCCTTCAACGTCGTGAGTCTGTGTTACAGCGGAGAAATTTCCTGGGATGCTTTCTCCCCCTCGGTGCTCGTTTGGTGGGTGCCAAACGCGATGGCCGGATTGGTGGTCACGCCGTTCATTCTCACCTGGGGTTCGCCATCGGAAATGGAATGGAAACCAAAACTCCTGGCCGAAGCCGCGCTCTGCAGCATCGGGTTGGTGGTGGGAACGCTGGTCTCGTTCAACTCGTGGTACGTTTATGGAATTCAAAATTATCCGCTCGCCTACTTGCCGTATCCGTTCCTGATCTGGGGCGCATTGCGTTTCGGCCAGCGCGGAGCAACGACCGGAACGTTGCTGGTTTCTTCACTGGCCATCTTTGCCCTCTTGCACCAACGCGGTCCCTTCGTCACGAACACTGAACAGGATAGTTTGAATCTCATCGGTAGTTACATCGGTATCCTCGCCATCACGAATATGTTACTCGCCGCCGCCGCCATGGAACGTCGTCGAGCGGAACAGGATCGCCAACAAAGCGCAGACCGGTTTCGTGTCGTGGCCAGTGCAACCAACGACGCCATTTGGGATTGGGATTTGGTTACGAAAAAGGTCTGGCGCAACGATGGGATGCGCACCTTGTTTGGATATTCCGAGCAAGAAGTGGTTACGGACATGGAATGGTGGAACGAAAAAATTCATGCGGAAGACCGCGTTGGCGTCGTGGAGAGTTTGGCGCGTTTTATTTCCAGCACCGATCAATCCTGGTCGGCTGAATACCGCTGTCGGCGCACAAATGGCGACTACGCTTTTGTTTTAGATCGCGCGCATCTGGTGCGGGACGGTGCGAATGTCATCCGCGTGATTGGCGCGATGATGGACATCACGGAGCGCAAACGGATCGAGGCTGATCTCGCCAAGGCGCGCGACGCCGCCCTGAGCGCAGCGCGGCAGAAATCAGAATTCCTCGCCAAAATGAGCCATGAAATTCGCACGCCCATGAACGGTGTCATCGGCATGACCGGGTTGTTGCTCGACACGACATTGAACCCGCAACAACGTAACTTCGCCGACACTATTCATTCCAGCGCGGATTCACTGCTCACCATCATCAACGACATTCTTGATTTCTCGAAAATCGAGGCGGGCAAATTAACTTTTCAAATCCACGATTTCGATTTGCGTGAAGCAGTGGAAAGCACGCTCGACCTTTTGGCGCGCGAAGCGCAAGCGCGCGGCATTGAACTGGTCGGATCGGTTTGCCCGAATACGCCAACGCTGGTGCGCGGAGATCTCGGACGGTTAGGTCAGATCCTGAACAATCTCGTTAGCAATGCGGTTAAATTCACCGAGAAAGGGGAGGTCATCATTGGCGCAAAATTGGTGAGCGAAACTGAAACCGACGTGCTGTTGCGTTTTGAAGTCAAAGACACTGGAATTGGAATTCAGCCGCAAGCACAAGCGCTGCTTTTTCAATCGTTCAGCCAGGCCGACGGTTCCAAGACCAGAAAATATTCCGGCACCGGTCTTGGACTCGCGATCGCCAAGCAACTCGCCAACATGATGCATGGGGAGATCGGGCTTGAAAGCGAAGTTGGACGCGGTTCGAAGTTTTGGTTCACTGTCAGGCTCGAAAAACAGTCGCATGTTCCTGAAAAAAACGAGGCCTTTGAACTGGTTAATAAACGCATTCTTCTCATCGCTGACAGCGCAACCTTTCGTGAAATTTTGCACCAACAAATGGTTAGCTGGAAAGTTCGCAGCGACAACGCAGCCACGGGAGACGAAGCGTTGCAAAAGTTGCGTGCAGCCGCCGCAGAAAAAGATCCATACGATCTCGCCATCCTGGATTTAGAAATGCCCGGCATGGACGGATTACATTTCGCGCGCGCGATCAAAGCAGACGACGCTATCGCGCAGACGCGAATGGTGATTCTCGTTTCGCTGGGGCACAATCTGGGCGAACCTGAACTGGATGCGGCTGGCATCGACCTGTGCCTATCAAAACCGGTGAAGCAATCCAAGCTTTTCGAAAACTTGACTGAGATTTTTCGGCCCGATTTCCAAGAGAGAAAAAATGCTCGACGGCTGGCGACTGATTCCCCTCCGCCAAGTTGGAATGCTGTAGCGCAAGTTTCGCCCGTTCGTATTTTGTTGGCCGAAGATAATCCGGTAAATCAGCGCGTGGCCGTGGGACAGTTGCAGAAAATCGGTTACACCGTGGACGTGGCCGCAAACGGTTTGGAAGTTCTGAAAACCCTCGAGCAAATTCCTTACGACATCATCTTGATGGATTGTCAGATGCCGGAAATGGATGGCTACGAAACGACGCGCAAAATCCGCGAACGAGAATTCGCACTCATGGCACAAGGACGAAACAAACCCCCGATCCACATCATCGCACTCACAGCCCACGCAATGAAGGGCGACCGCGACGAATGCCTCCAGGCCGGCATGAACGATTACCTGAGCAAACCAGTTAGCGAATTGGATTTGCGCGTTGCCTTCCAGCGCTGGCGACCACACAAGACCGGCGAAACGGCTTTTTTCCGTCGGACCAAGGAAGCGCCATCCGGGGACATGGATGCCCAAACCATTTCGATCGGCTCCCTGCCGGTCGATGTGAAACGCTTGAAAGAAGTTTCCTTTGGGGACCGTGACAAGCTTTGCAAACTACTTGAACTTTATTTCACCCAAGCCGACGAGGTGATTAAAAGTTTGGACGTGGCGGTGCAAACCGGATCGATTGAAGAGGTTCAATATTTTGCTCACAAACTTGGCGGAGCGAGTTTCAATTGCGGCATGTTGGCCATCGTTCCTTCGCTTCGTGAACTGGAGCGCTTGAGCCGTTCGGGCAATCTCACTGGGAGTGATAAATTGTTCGCCGATGCCGTGCAGCAACTGGCTCGAATCAAAGAATTTTTGTCCGATTATTTGAAGACGACGTGATTGCGCGGAGTCGTCCAGCCGCAAATTTCAGTCGAACATTTTTCCTGGATTCAAAATGCCGTTTGCATCCAACACCTTCCGCAGTTCGCGATGAACGCGCATTTGTGCGTCGCCGAGAAATTTGGGGAGAAAAGATTTTTTGGCGAGGCCGACGCCGTGTTCGCCGGTGATCGTTCCGCCGAGGCGAATCGCTTCGTCGAAAATTTCTTTAAACGCTTCTTCGACTCGATGCATTTCCTCGTGATTGCGCTCGTCGGTCAAAAATGTTGGATGCAAATTTCCGTCGCCCATGTGGCCGAAAGTGCCGATGCGGAGACGATATTTTTTGGCAATGGCTTCGACGAACCGAATCATTTTTCCGAGTTCACTTCGAGGAACGGTGGCGTCTTCGAGAATCGTTGTGGGCGCAACTCGGGCTAATGCAGAAAAAGCAGACCGTCGCGCGCTGGCCAGCTTGGTTGCTTCCACATCATCCCTGGCGACGCGCACTTCGAGACAACCGCGTTCGCGACAAATTTTTTCCATCTGCGCGGCTTCATCGGCGACGGCGGCGGGGTGACCATCACTCTCGATGAGCAACAACGCCTCGCAATCGAGAGGCAAACCGATCTTCGCGTAATCTTCGACGCAATGAATCGTCATCCGATCAAGAAATTCCAAAGTGCAGGGGATAATTTGCGCGGCGATGATTGCCGAAACCGCTTCTGCCGCATGATCCATTTGCGAAAACGTTGCGACCATCGTTTTCTTTGCGGCCGGTTTTGGAATCAAGCGCAGCAAAACTTTGGTGATGACGCCGAGCGTCCCTTCCGAGCCGATAAAAATATCTTTGAGCGAATAACCGGCGACATCTTTGACGCATTTATTCCCCATCATCATGAGTTCGCCGTTTGGCAAAACGACTTCGAGACCCATCACGTAATTCCGCGTGATGCCGTATTTCAAGCCGCGCAAGCCGCCGGAATTTTCCGCCACGTTTCCACCGATGGTGGAAATTTTCATCGAGCCAGGATCAGGCGGATAAAATAATCCGACCGCGCTCGCCGCATCCGCAATCGTCAGCGTTGTCACGCCCGGTTCAACCAGCATCGTCAGATTCGCGCGATCCACTTCCAGAATTTTGTCCATCTTCACCGTGCAAAGAACGACGCAATCTTTGCTCGGCATACT
>JBKJOA010000346.1:0-3850 GCA_046593365.1 Limisphaerales bacterium | reverse complement strand
TGTGCGCCTTTGATTGTTCCAATACTGCTGGCCGAGTCCTTGACGCACCCATTCGAACCGCCACAGTTTTCCGCGCAAGACCACCGGCGTCGTCTCCACCATATCCAGATCAATGGTGCCCAACTTGCGAATGAGCGGACGACCCGCAGCATCAACTGGCCTTTGCGCGGCTGCTGGTGAAATGTTCCTGGGTGATTGTGCTTTACCCAAGCCAGTGTCGGCTTGGCACGAAAACAGGAGGGCGAGACATGCCGTGAGAAAAAGAGAAAACTTCAGCCTGTAAAAATGCAACGCAGTCACACGCCAGGGAGCATCCACGTCGTGCCGTCCCGCCTGCTTGTCCAATTTCATTTGGTTCATACGCTTGGTTTAGCCGAAACCAGCCGGCGAAAGAAACATTTTCTGCCGCGCGCACTCAATCCGCTTCTTCACCGACGCTTATCAATGAAAGTTGCGTTGCGCCTTCTTATTCAGCGCTGCGCCACTCCGAATGAAACGAAGAGAAAAAGACCAGTCGCAGTTGCCCCAACGGAGCGACCATCTTTGTAGTGGTACAACAAAAATAAATTTAAGCTACGTCAGGAGCGGAATATTTCGCCCCGACAGGGTTACAAATTTTTATTCGATTGCTGGCTATAAAGATTCCGCTCCTGACGTGGCTACGGATCGCGAGTCTGCGACCCGCAACGCATTTCGGGAGTCATCGGCCAACACGCCAGCATCTTGGACTGCGGTAGCCCTCCACCCCTTTTCGTTCCGCATCGGCGGGAGGCTCTGCGTGCCGCGGCCGTTATCGGTTCAGCTTGTTACTGCTTCGCCTTGACCGTGTGAATCTTGATGTTGCGGAAGGAGACTTGCCCGTGATCGCCTTGGAGAGCGAGGTAGCCAATACCGGACTTGGCGAACAACGGCATATCCCCGAATTTGCTCCTGGCAACCCTCGTTTTAAAATCTTCACTGCCCAGCACATACTCGAAATATTTCACGCCATTGACGATGTGCTCGCACTTCTCCGGTGTGATGACGATGCGCATGTGATTCCACTCGCCCGCAGGTTTGGTGGCGTCGATGGGTTTGTTCGTCTTAGGATCAACCGGCGGTCGATAAAGCGCGTATAACCACCCGCAGCGTTGTGGATCTCTGGCTTTCTGGTTGTCTTCAAGCTGAATCTCCGGCCCGGTCTGCCACGGTTTCTCGCCTTCATCCGTGACATGGAACATGATCCCGCTGTTGCCAGCCACGGCAATGTTGTAGTCCAATTCCAGTTCGAACCAATCGAACTTGTCGGTGGTGACGATATCTCCTGCGTTGTGCGGATCGACGCAAACAAGGGTACCATCCTTCACTTGCCAACCCTTCTGGACGCCTTCGGCCTTGAAGTTGTGCCACCCGGTAAAGTCTTTGCCGTTGAAAATGAGTTTCCATCCGTCCTTTTTTTCGGCGGGAGTCAGGGTGTTGATCTTCAAGGCTTCAGCGGCGGGGAGATGCAGCGAATACGTGAAAATTAACGTGAGTAAGGAAAAGAATTTCATGGCGGAAGAGTTATCGCAATCCCGCGCGGAGACAATCAGAATGAGGCATCAACTATTTCTGAACCAATGGATCGATGGTGCATTGCGCCGGGGCTTTGTAGTTGGGTTTAGATTCGGTGATGGTTTTTTAAATCTTAGTCGCTGAAAATCTCTCATTTTAATCATTGTTCCCCCAACGAAATGCATCCTCACGGTTGTTTCTAACCCAACTTGATTTACATTGCCCGTCCAGGAATGGATCTCCAAAGCAAACTCGAAATCCTCGCTGACGCCGCAAAATACGACGCGCCGTGCGCGAGCAGCAGCGGCGCCAAGCGCACTTCCCGGGATTCCAAGGGCATTGGCTCCGTTACCGGCGCGGGAATTTGCCACAGCTTTACGCCCGATGGCCGCTGCGTTTCGCTCTTGAAAATCCTCCTCACGAATTATTGCACCTACGATTGCCTTTATTGCGTGAACCGCGTTTCCAGCGACGTGCCGCGTGCTCGTTTCACACCCGATGAGGTGGTGCAACTCACCCTCGATTTTTATCGCCGCAATTACATCGAAGGATTGTTTCTCAGCTCGGGAATCATTCGCAATCCGGATTACACGATGGAGCAAGTCGTGGCCGTTGCGCGCAAGTTGCGCGTCGAGCACGAGTTCAAGGGATATATTCATCTCAAGACGATTCCCGAGGCGAACCAGGCTTTGATCAATGAGGCGGGCCAATACGCCGACCGCATCAGCATCAATATCGAGTTGCCTCGCCCGGCAGACCTCGCCCAACTCGCGCCGGAGAAGAATCTCGAACGCATTCAGGACGCGATGGGGGCGATTAAGGAACGCATCGACGAGAGCAAAGAAGACCGCAGGAACGGCGCGAAAGGAATTGGCTTTGCCGCAGCGGGCCAAAGCACGCAGATGATCATCGGAGCGACCGACGCCGCGGATCATGACATCCTTCACCGTGCCACCTCACTTTATTCGCGGTTCAAATTGCGCCGCGTTTATTATTCCGCATTCAGTCCGATTCAAAGCGCTTCACGCCATTTGCCCTTATCTGCGCCGCCGCTGGTGCGTGAGCATCGTCTTTACCAAGCGGATTGGCTCATGCGCTTCTACGGATTCAAAGCAAACGAACTGACCAACGAAGCCACGCCAAACTTGAATTTGCGCATCGATCCAAAACTCGATTGGGCGCTGCGCAATCGTCATTGGTTTCCGGTCAATTTGAACAAGGCGCCGCGTTCTCTTTTATTGCGCGTTCCGGGCCTCGGTGTGAAGAACGCCGAAAAAATTCTACAAGCGCGGCGTTGGTCGAGGGTTCGTTTGCAGGACTTGATTCGCCTGCGCATGCCGTTGAAGAAGGTCATGCCGTTCATCGAAGTTGCGGATCACCATCCTCAGCGTGAATTGGAGAGTGATAACTTGTTCGCCCGCCTCGCGCCGTCGGCCGAGCAAATGGATTTGTTTCGCGCTCCGGAGTTCTCAGTGCTCGATGGACAATTGTGAAACAGATCGCGATCGAGCCGAGTTTTGAGTCCTGGCAAAAGGCCGCGCGCTCCGCGTTAAAATCCAATACTCCGCCGCATGAATTAGTTTGGAGGACGAATAATTCAGAACCGGTTTTGGAACTTTTTGGAGCGGCTGTTTCTCTCGATTCGCCGTCGAAGCGATCCGCCTTTAAAGTTCCCAAGGCCTTTCTCGAACTCGGGCGCACTGTCGCATTGCATTCCGAGACAACGAAGTGGTCGTTGCTCTATCGCCTCCTTTGGCGTTTGACTCACAGCGAACCAAAACTTCTCGAGATTCCCACCGACTCCGACGTCATCGCGGTAAATCATTTCGCAAAGGAAGTCCACAAAGATGCCTATCGCATGCGGCAATACATTCGCTTTCGCGAGACGAAACTCGACGGCGAAACTTGGTTCATCGCGTGGTATGAGCCGCAACACGACTCCGTGCAACTGAACAAAAAGTTTTTCACCGACCGTTTTTCCAACATGCGCTGGTCCATCCTCACTCCCATTCGCTGTATGCATTGGGACGGCGAAGCAATCAAGCTGAGCGCCGGTGTGGACAAATCGTCCGCCCCGACAAGCGACGACGTTGAGCCGCTTTGGGTCGCCTACTATTCGAGCATCTTCAATCCGGCCCGCGTGAAAGTCCGCGCCATGAAAGCACAAATGCCCGTGCGCAACTGGAAAAATCTTCCTGAGGCTATAGCATTTCATATTGACATTGGCACATATGGGAATAGGGTTGTTGGGCATGAAAGCTTATGCGCTGGATTTGCGGGAGAGAGTGGTGAAGTTCATCCAAAACGGCGGTTCCAA
>JBKJOA010000331.1:0-3924 GCA_046593365.1 Limisphaerales bacterium | reverse complement strand
ACGTGTTTGAGTTTCATGCGGCGCGTGGCTTCGGCGACGCGTGCGGGTTCGTCCGTTTCAAGTGCGAGCGGTTTCGCAGTTTTCACCGCGCAAAATCCGCAGGCGCGCGTGCAATTCTCTCCAGCGATCATGAAGGTTGCTGTGCCTTTGCTCCAACATTCCCAATGGTTCGGGCACTTCGCACTTTCGCAAACTGTGTGAAGTTTCAGTTCATCCAGAAGCGAGCGCGTGTGGGCAAACGTGTTGGACGTCGGCAATTTTAGCCGCAGCCATTCGGGTAAACGTGGGCGGGATTTTAATTTGGTTGCTGTGTTCATTGATTTTAACCGCGAAAAATGTGCTGCCGACTTTCAGTCGGCAGAAAAAATTGGGCTAAACATGTTGCTTTAAAAAAATCAAGGCCAGCGCATCTTCTACGTTTCTTTCTGCCGACTAAAAGTCGGCAGCACGTTCCTTACTCAAATTTCTTCCAGAATGTTGCCAGTTGATCCGTGTCGAAGTCAGCCAAAAATTCGCCATCGACATCAATACACGGGGCTTTGGTTTGGCCAGTCATCTCGCGCATCTCAGTGCGAGCGGTTCCGTCGGAAATTACGTCGAGTTCCTGATATTTGATTTCGCGCTCATCCAGCCAATCTTTGGCTTCATCGCACCAGCCGCAAAATGGTTTGACGAACAGTCGAATGTTGGTTGCTTTCATGATTGAATCGTCTCGGTCAAGATCGTATCGGTATGCTCGTAAGCGGGAGCACAACAGCAAAGCAGCTTAAGAACCTCCTCGCCCGTGTTCCAGATTTTATGTTTCTGCCCAGGAGGAATCGCAATCGCATCACCGATTTTCACGTCGCGCGTTTCATTTTCAATTCTCATTCTGCCGCGACCTTCCATGATAAAATAAATTTCCTCTGCGCCAGGATGCAAATGTTCCAGCGTGCTGCCGTCCACGGGAATGCGTGCCTCAGCCAGGCTTTGATTGCGAATGGCTGAATTGCGATACGCCAATAGTTCGCGGATTTCCGAACCATCCTTCGTGGTGAAAGGAGGAACTTCTTCGAGATTTTTTACGTCCATAGATTTTTACGATCTAAAACCTGCGCTGCTAATCTACGTGATGTCGAAATTCATTCCAGCAACAACCAGCGTTTGCCGAAAATTTTTTGGCCCAACCCGCCCTTTCTAAATTGGTGATTGCAGACACAAAAGATCAACACACGACTATTTTTAAGGCAAAAATTTGTTTCAAGCAGCCGGTAATCCAAAAGAATTTTGGGCGGTCAAAGGCGCGGGGCATGTCGATCTGCAAACCTAAGCCAAAGAAGAATACAAAAAGGCGTATTGGAATTTCTCCGAAAAAGACTCAGCTAATCACCAAAGAAACGATTGTTGCTGCGCCATTTGTTTCTCGCCGTCCCAAAGCGTTGCTCGCCAGGCAACGAGATCCCCAAATTTTTGGTAATCTTCGCCGCGCAACTCCAGTGAAGACCAACGGCTGAACCAGCCCATTTTCTTCACGGACGCATCCAACTTTATTGTGTCCAGATTATCACCTTTCGCCCCGCGTAGTTCGACGCGCAGCACCAGTGCCTTAGCGCGCGGGGCACTCCAGAGTATGGCAAAGCGCAGTCCACTGCGTTGTTCGGGATGATTGCGCAAAAGCAGTTGGTAGGCGTCGCGTTCGTAGAGACTCGGCGAAAGAGAATTGCGTCCCTTGGCATCAATAAATTGCGGCAAAACTTTTTTGATCGAGGGGCTCGCGGCGTGAGTTGAGTTGTTTAGCGCAAAGGCCAACGCCAGAATCACCGCAAGCTTAATAAGTCGCATAGAAAACATTTAACAACTTGGCGATGAAACATGAAGGGCAAAAACTCACGCGCAGAACGAATCTTCAGGCCAAGGTTACTTGCTGGGCGGTTCAGGCGCGGGAGCGGACGACTCTTTTTCTTGGGAAATAATTTTTTTCATTGAGTTCAGCGGTTTCATTAATGTGTGGAATGGACGCAGGGTCATCATCAGAAAATTCGGAATATAAACAGGTTCGCTGACGGGGTGGCTCAGATTACCAGTGACCTGCCATGCGAGAATTTTGCTGATCGGTGTCAGCGCAAGGCTGACCAGCGGACCGATTACCCAGGTATCGTGCAATAGTTCCGCCTCAACCCGCGCATCCACCCGCTGTTGAAAATCGATCCCGCCGCGATATTGGAGACGAAGCATCGGCGCGCGAATTTCCAGATCCTCTGAATAGATAATGCCGTTGCTGACGAGAAAATTTGCGGATGCTTCATGCGCGCGACTATTCCCAGCACCGGGTACAATTGCATTGAGCAACGGAGAAAAGATTCCAAAGATGGGGACATCCCAGACGAGGCCGTCGCGCAAGTTGACTTTACCGGTTCCCTGCCAACTGTCCCAGTTGCGGGTATTGCCGGAGTTCAGCGTCATTTGCCCATGCACCAACCCTTCGATCCGATTCGTCTTGCCCTTCAAACTTCTCACCAGGTTTTGCAAATCAATATCGCCCGCAGCCAGATCAAATTTAAAATCCGCACCGTTCGTTGGCGAAAATACAAAGTAGCTCCAACCTGCGATCTGCCCGCCATTGTAAGCGCTCGCCAAAATATTGGTCAGCAGCAACGTTTTCCCCACCCAATCAATGTGGCCGGAAAGGCGATCTGCATTAAAATATTTCCATTGGAATAAAGTTCCGTCCAAGTCGAAATGCAGATCGGTGTCATCGATTTGACCAATGCTCAGGCTGCCGTTAAGTCGGAAGGCCGGCGGTTCGGCGAATTGATAAGGCTCGATGGCCTCGGCCACTTTTCGGCCAATCAAACGAGCGATGAGATAAGGATCCACCGTGCTGTAGATATCCTTGAAGAAAAGTTCTTTGTTCGTGAAATTCAAGGCCACCCTCCCGGCGGAAATAAATTTTTGATTCTGTTCCAGGCGCGCTTCCGAAACCTCCAATTGTTGATTCGTGAAGAGAAACGAGCAGGTGAGTTTATCAATCACGTTGCTGCGAAAGAAAAAATTTTGCGCGGAAAGTTCGCCCGAGGTGACGTTTTTGGCCATCTCGTGCCACTGGCCATGAATTTCGCCGGTGATCGTGGGCGGTTTGGTGAATTTAAAATCGTCGAACACCGTTCGCTGTTTTTCATTGAACAAAGGACGGAGCGCTGCGGGATCAATCTCGCTGCGAATGCGCCATTGAAAACTCTTCGTCTCGTCGCTGGCCACGAGGTTCAAGTCCGCTCCGCCTTCCGGTCGATCCACGCGCAAATGCGGCAGAGTCCAAATTCGGTTTGTATAAATAAATTCGGTGCTCGCGGACGTCGCGGTGACAAGTCGAAAAGCGCCCGGGCCGACCGAAGCGTTTCCGCGCAGAGCCAGCGAAGGCAAAACTTCCTCGTGCCAATTCGGAGTCGCGTTGGTCCAGGCGGGCAGAATCACACTCAATTCACCGGCGACTTGCGGAGGTGTTATCCAGGAAAACTGGCCGACCCACTTTCGCCCAAAACGGTTGAGCAAGGGAGTAATTTTCTGCACGTCGAAATTCGATGATCCGTGGAGATGGGCGGCGCGCGTGGCCACGTTGATCTGGCCGCTCGCTTTTAATTCACCCTGGTAAAGATGCGCCTCTAATCTGGAAACCTTCAGATCAGGCGCTTGCCACGTCCCGGTGCAGGCCGCGCTGGCAATCTGTAGCTTTGGGGTATTGATTTCGGAGAACTTCCCGTCCCAATCCAGGAGAAAGGGTTCCGCGCGCTGCCAGGCTGCCCAGCTTGGATCGCCGAGTCTTGGCGCGGAGTTGATCGAGCCGGAAAAAGCAATTTCTCCCGACCCGGCGCTTCCCCATTTTATTTCGCCTTGCGTGAAAGTTATTTTTCCAGCCGCGCTCGTTGGAATCAAATTAGTCCACGTTTG
>JBKJOA010000272.1:0-13163 GCA_046593365.1 Limisphaerales bacterium | reverse complement strand
ATCAGATCCAGAAGTGTTGGCTTTGCGACTCCAATTCCTTATTCCCGCTTATGAGTATCGCAGCCGCAGTTTAGCAGGCTCATCACTTGCCAAAGTTGTTGAGCGTGATTACCGACGCACTCTTTCCAATTCAATAACGGCATTTCGACGCAATTCCACAAACGATTTAGGAGACGATCCTCGTGTATGGATGAAGCATTACGGAGTTGAGTGATTCGACGTCTGTCTGAGTTTAAGCGAAACAGCTAGAAAAGAATTTCTTTAGTTTCACCATCCTCACTGAAACTCCTGCCACTCCGGCTCGTTCGCGAAAACCCAGCGGTAATAATCTGTGCCTTGCAATTTCGTTGCCGCCGATTCGTCCACGATCACGGTGCAGCGGCGATGAAGTTGCAGCGCCGTTGCGGAAATCATCGAGGTGATCGGGCCTTCCACCGCTTTGGCGATGATGTCGGCTTTCTCCGCGCCCGTCGCGAGAAGGATGCAACGACGCGCATCGAGAATCGTTCCGACGCCCATCGTGATGGCGCGACGCGGCATTTGTTCAGGTCGCTCGAACAAACCGGAGTTTTGCTCAATCGTCGCGGGCGAAAGCGGCTTCACTCGCGTGCGTGAAAGCAGAGCGGAAAGCGGTTCGTTGAAACCGATGTGACCGGATTTTCCAATGCCTAAAAGTTGCAGATCAATTCCGCCAAGCTCTCGGATTTTTTCTTCGTAGAGCGCGCATTCGGCATCCAAATCGTTCGCGGTGCCGCTCGGCAAAAAAGTGTTCGCCAGATTAATGTTCACATGAATGAACAATTGTTCATTCATGTAATAGCGATAGGAATGCGGATCAGTCGCGGCGAGGCCGACGTATTCGTCGAGGTTAAAACTTTTGGCGCATGAGAAATCGAGTTTCTCGTTGCGATGCATCTGCGCGAGCAACGTGTAAACCGCTTCCATGGTGCGACCCGTAGCGAGACCCAGAACAAGCTGCGGTTTGACCCTGATTTCCTTGGCCAGTATGCCCGCGACCAGCCTGGAGGCATCTTCCTTTGTCGGCTGAATGATAACTTCCATTTTGCGGGGCAACCTAGCAGAGTCGGTTCGACAGGCAAGCTTGGGAACACGAGCGGGGTCTTGTATTCTGAAACAACTTAACAAGCTAATGGCCAAAAATATTCTGTGAATTTGAACGAAAAAACTTTTGTCGAGTGGTGGTGCGCTCTTTTTCGATGTCTGAGATTCGCTCTACTTTCCGGGGTCGCTTTGTGCTGTACCAATTTGTTCGCGAGCGAGGATACCAATGCGCTGCCGTTTCTGGTTCGACAACGGACGATTGAAAATGGATTACCTCAGGATCACATCTCTTGCCTCAAACAGACGCGGGATGGCTATCTTTGGATTGGCACCTGGATGGGGCTGGCACGCTTTGATGGGGTGAAATTCACCGTTTTCAAACAAGAAAATAAAGAAGAACACATTGCTGGGCTGAAAGATGATTGCATTAATGCTTTGATGGAAGACAAGGATGGCACGTTATGGATAGCGACCAAACTGGGCATCATTTTTCATCGAGAGGGCAAGTTCGAAAATCTAAAAGGTCCGGCTGACCTCATTCAGGAAAAGGTCTGGTCGCTGTGTCCGGCAAAAGCGGGGGGCTTCTGGTTTTGCACCGACAGCGCGTTAGTTCGGTATCGGGATGGCAAATTTACGAGCACCGCTCTCCCGACGGACGCGGGGCAAAAATTGACCATGCTGGAATCCTCTGATGGAAATTTGAATCTTTTTCACAGCAAATTTTGGTACAAAGTTGCTCCCGATGGAATGAGATTGGAAACGAACCGCGTTGGTGAAGCGAGTGAAAAAGGCTGTCGCACTGCCGCATACGATGGGGACGATCGATTCTGGGTGGGAACAGCCGACGGATTAAAGCGCTACGACGGGAACCGGCAACAACTGCCAACGGCTCAGATATTGGAGACCAATGCCGTTAACTTTTTATATCGCAGTGCTAATGGAAAATTTTGGGCGGACGCGGAAAAGGTAGGTCTTTTGCTTGAGGAAGGGACGAATTTCACCTTAATTGATTTGGTCAAGACAGGGATAAAGCCTTCCGTCAATTGCATGGAGGAAGATTATGAAGGCAGTGTGTGGGTGGGAACCGATGCAGGCTTGTTTCAGTTGCATCGGCCAAGCGTTCGGGCTTTCACCAGCTATGATGGCTTGTCCAGTGATAATGTATTTTCGGTTTGCGAAGATAGGAACGGAACCATTTGGGCCGCGGTCGATTACGGTGTCAGCACTATTCGTAACGGCATTGTCGAGTCTTTGGGTGCAATGGAGCCGAGTTTGCGTATTCACAGTCGATGCGTCTGGCCGAAAAAGGATGGAAGCATCTGGCTCAGCAAAGTACATGGCCTTCTTTTTCACTTTTCAGACGGCTTCTTTTCTGAGATCGAAACAAACTCTTTTCTGGTTTCGGCCACGGCGGATGCCCTCTATGAAGATCGTTCTGGCCGCCTTTGGGTCGGATCACGAACCGGGGCGGCCGCATTTGAAGCAAACCGGTTTGATCAACCGGTAATTTCCACGGTGGAAAATGGAGTCAAAGAAGTTCGCGCCATTTTAGAAGACCGCAACGGCAGTATCTGGTTCGGAACTAAGAAAGATGGATTGGCCTGTTTGCGGGATGGCAAATATTCGCGGTTCACCAAACTGAACGGACTGAGTGATGACCGCGTTTGGAGTATTTACGAAGACGCGAGCGGTTCGTTGTGGCTTGGAACCGCCAACGGGCTGACCCGCTATCGTAACGGAAAATTTTTCCCGTTCACCCTCGCACACGGGCTTCGTGAGAAGCCGATCAACTGCGTTCTGGAAGATGATTACGGTTTTTTTTGGCTGAGTGGCTTGCAGGGAGTTTATCGAATAAAACGCGACGACCTCGAGGCCGTCGCTGATGGTCGGAAATCCAGGCTCGAAAGCATCACGATCGGAACCGTGGACGGTATGGAAAGCGCTGAGACCAACGGCGAGCGACAACCCTCTGGATGGAAAGCTCGCGATGGCCGGCTCTGGTTTCCAACCACCCGCGGGCTTGCCGTGATTGATCCGAAACTGGTTGGCCAGCACGATGAGCAGCCGCGGGTCGTCATTGAGGATGTCAAGGCCAATGACAATGTAGTCTTCAATAACACGATGATTTTGGAAGATGGAGAAATCGTTCAAAATTCATTACCCGCCAAGATTGCCGCTGGTAACGGCCACGTCATCGAATTCACCTATACCGCGAACACCTTTTCCAAGCCGGAAAAAACGCCGTTTCGTTATCGGCTCATAGGATTCGATTCGAAGTGGCACGACGAAACCCTGGAACGTACCGTCCATTATCTCAACCTCCCTCCCGGCCAGTATCAATTCGAAGTAATCGCGGCCAATCGGCATGGGCATTGGAATGAGAAACCTACGATTTTCCCTTTTTCGCTTGAACCGCAATTTTGGCAGACGTGGTTATTTTATACTGCTTGTCTGGCCGGTTTGGGCGGGATTGTCGGTAGCCTTCATTGGTACCGACTCCGCTGGCAACGACGGCTATTAAAGCTTGATGAACAACATGCGCTGGCCAACGAACGCGCTCGCATTGCGCGGGATCTTCACGATGACCTCGGAACAGCCCTGACCGGTCTGGCTTTGGAATTGGATGTAGTCGGAGCGGGCGAGAACAGGGTACAACCCGCCACGGATCGGGTTAGTGCAGCCGCGAAGCACGCCCGAGGTTTGGCGCAGCGAATGCGAGAGGTAGTTTGGGCGATCAATCCACGCTGTGACACTTCGGCCAGCCTCTCCGATTTTCTGGAAGAACAGATCGCGCAATTTCTGGCCAATGCCGGGATACAGGTGCGATTGGATTTTCCGGAGAATATTCCCACGATCCCGGTTGATGCGGAAACCAGGCATCAGTTGGCCCTTTGCGTTCGGGAAGCGCTCAACAACATCGTCCGTCACGCCCACGCCACTCTGGTCAACGTGCAATTGCATTTCTCGGACGGCATCGTTCGTCTCTCGATCAAAGATAACGGCTGCGGATTTGATCAGAACCAACCCTCTGGAAATGGGCTTTGTAACATTCGCGCTCGCCTTGAAAAATTAAATGGGACCTTCGAATGCGTCTCCATTCGTGGCAAAGGTTCCGAGTTGCGTTTAACTGTGCCCATGTCAAAAACCCTAAATCGTTTAGAAAGAAAAAGCAGATGAACATTCGCGTCGCCCTCGTGGAAGACAATCGCTCGGTTCGCGAGAATCTTTCCGTTTTGATTAACAGCGCTCCGGGATATTCCTGCGTTGCCAGTTGCACGAGCGCGGAAGAGGCTTGGGCATCTCTTCCCGCAGTGACTCCCGACGTGGTGCTGATGGATATCCATTTGCCGGGCAAAAGCGGAATTGTTTGCGTGACGCGCTTAAGAATGTTGCTGCCAAAAATTCAAATTATCATGCTCACCATCGAGGAAGACAGCGACCGGGTATTCGATTCCATGAAGGCTGGCGCCACCGGTTATCTGGTCAAACACTCGTCACCTCAGGAAATTCTTGACGCCATCATGGAAGTCCACAATGGAGGTGCGCCCATGTCCAGCCACATTGCGCGAAAAGTCGTTGTCGCCTTGCGTGAAAGCCCGGACGTCAACCATTCCATTCAGATACTTTCTCCCAAGGAGGATAGTGTCTTACGCCTGCTTGCTAAAGGCCACCGCTCCAAAGAAATTGCCGAGGACCTGGGTATCACTACGAGCACGGTCAACACCCACGTGCGACATATCTATGAAAAACTCCACGTCCGCTCCCGAGCCGAAGCTGTGGCGCAGTTTTACTCTCCTGACCAAAGTGTAGATTCGACCGTTAATTGATCCCTGTTCTGGACTTGTTTTAGAAAAAAAGCTCTGAAATTTTTAACCATGTCAAGAACAATATCTTCCTGAAGGCATCCACACTTTTGGGGATGTTCACCCTTACGCCTGGTGCGTAAGCTTCTCGTGCTTAAAACCACCGGACCAGAGAGAATCGCAATATTTTTAAGCAAAATTCAATTTCTTCGGAGGGATATGGGGCGGGAAATGGGACTGGGATTTATGGCACGAGGGTAATTTAGGGAAAAATGGGAAATATCCTTCCGAAGTTTCCAATTTTGTTGGGTGTGCTAACGCAACGAAAATGCGGTTGCGTTTGGGGACAGAGTGAGATGCAGTGTTCGCAATTAAACCAAGGAAAATTTGACCCCGCCATTTATTAGTAGCCCGTGAGATCGTCGAAGCCAATTCCGGGGCTGCGGTAGGAGAACGTCATTTCATTGGAAGCAAAACGGCTGGCGGTCTTTACGTGCAAATCGCCGAAGAGGACATTGACGCGCCGGTTATGCACCGGGGAGGAAAAAGCGAAAAGCGTCTCCTGTGAATAGTTATCAGGATCGGCGTCGTCCTTTTCGAACGGGAAATTCGCGTCCCCCGACAGGATAAAGGAAGTGGGATAGCGAATGCGCCGCAGGTTGGTATTTGCGTGTTGAAACCCAGCGTTCACGTAGGCAGCACGTACACCGATGAAGTAGTTGAAGGGAGATTTTTCATACGCAAAACAAAGCGACGGACAACGCAAAATATTCGTGGTCTGGTAATAGCTGATCAAAGGCTGTGTCCACGGGACCGGATTAGTGTCACTCCATCGGACAATCGCTGTGGCGAGCGGGAGAAGATCGTTGGAATCGTCGCCATACATTTGCATGGCAACACCAAGCTGCTTGAGGTTGTTAATGCACTTGATGGTAATGGCCTTTTCCTTGGCCTTGGCTAACGCCGGCAACAACAACCCCGCCAGGATGGCAATGATGGCAATAACCACGAGTAGCTCGATCAGCGTGAACGCAGCGGTTCTGCGAACGGCGTGGAAAGCTCTGGGAATTTTCATTGCGTAATTATCGACGTTCGCGGAGAAAGGAAAATTTAATTTATCTTTCGCAGGCAAATTTGTGGAAGATCAGCCGCCTGGAGCGCGAGCAACAATTTTTTGATCTCCTTCAAACGAGCGGAAGCCTCTTTCTTTGAGAGGCGCGGGAATTTTCCACCGATCATTACGAAATCATGGTTGCGGGTCAGCATGAGTTTGTCCTCTTTCGTCTCAATGATGGTTACCTGTTTGTCCGCCGCGAGCACTTTAAGTTCTCCGACCTGCAACAACAATTCAACAGCCGGAGGCAATGGCCCGAAACGATCGCGCAATTCTTTGCGTAGATTTTCCAGGGCAACTTTGTCTTCGACCTGCGCCAGCTTGCGATAAACCTCTATGCGTTGCTGCGCCTCCGCGATGTAGTTCAGCGGGATGTAGGCTGGCGCAATTTTGAGTTTTGAGTTTTGTGTTTTAAGTTCCGTTGGGTTTTCCGCAAAAGTTCCAACTTCTCTTGGTACGACAATTTCCAAATCTGGTTTTTGATTTCTGATTTCTGACTTCGATCTCCTGTTGCCAGTCCCCTCTTCTCCCGGACTCATCGCCAGAAAATCAATTCGCACCTGCACTTCGATTCGCGCTTTCACTTTCTCCCCTTTGAGCGCGCTGACGCTCTGCTTGAGCAGTTGACAATAGAGTTCAAAGCCGACCGCCGTGATGTGTCCGCTCTGTTGCGCTCCCAATAAATTTCCCGCGCCGCGAATTTCCAAATCGCGCATCGCAATTTTAAATCCGCTGCCGAGGGTCGAATATTGTTTGATCGCGCTGATGCGTTTACGCGCATCGGTGAGCAGCCCCGCATGACGCGGCAACAAAAGATAAGCATAGGCTTGATGCTTGTAACGACCGACGCGCCCGCGCAATTGATACAAATCGCTCAAGCCGAAACGGTCGGCGCGGTCGATGATGATGGTGTTCGCGTTTGGAATATCGAGTCCGCTTTCAATGATCGTCGTCGAAAGCAAAAGATCCGCTTCGCCATTGATAAATTTCGTCATGACTTCTTCCAGATCGTCCGCGTGCATCTGGCCGTGACCGACCAGAATTCGGGCGTTGGGCAACAAGGTTCGCAGGCGATGCGCCACCGCTTCAATGTCCATCACGCGATTGTGCAAATAAAAAGTTTGCCCGCCGCGATTCATCTCGCGCTGAACGGCGTCGCGAATGGTGCGCTCGTCGTATTGCGTGACAATCGTTTCGACAGGCAAACGATCCTGAGGCGGAGTTTCAATCGTGCTCATGTCGCGCGCACCAGTTAGAGCCAGATAAAGCGTTCGGGGAATCGGCGTTGCACTCAACGTGAGCACATCCACCAGACGCCGCAGCATTTTGAATCTTTCTTTGTGCAATACACCGAAGCGTTGTTCCTCATCTATCACCACCAAACCGAGATCTTTGAATTCAATGTCCGCCTGCACGAGACGATGCGTCCCGATGACAATATCCACGGCCCCTTCAGCCAGATCGCGAATAACTTTTTGCTGTTCGCGCCGGGTTCGAAAGCGCGAAAGCACTTCCACGCGGATCGGATAATCTGCCATGCGTTCCCGGAAATTATTGAAGTGTTGCTGCGCCAAAACCGTTGTTGGAACAAGAATGGCGACCTGTTTTCCACCCATCACCGCTTTGAACGCGGCGCGAATTGCAATTTCCGTTTTGCCAAAACCGACGTCGCCACAGATTAACCGATCCATTGGACGAGCGGTTTCCATGTCCGCTTTCGCAGCGACAATTGCCTTCATCTGGTCGGGCGTTTCTTCGTAAACAAACGACCCTTCGAACTCCCGCTGCCATGCATTGTCCGGCGGAAAACTGTGTCCGGGTTGCGATTCGCGCGCGGCTTGGATCGAGAGAAATTCACTCGCCACGTCGCGCACCGCACGTTCGGCCTGCTCCTTGGTTTTCGCCCAACGCGCTCCGCCGAGCGTGTTCAGGGCAGGACGCGCTTTGCCCGCTCCCACATATTTGCTCACGAGATGCGCTTCGGTGACCGGCACATACAATTTTGGCGGCGGCTCTGCCGGATTTCCGGGCGCGTATTCAATGGCGAGACATTCCTGGCCGTCATCCGTTCGTGCCGTGCCGTCTTTTCCTTTTGTCCCATGCGCTAAAGGAATTATTTTCAAACCGAGATAACGGCCAATCCCATATTGGAGATGGACGACGTAATCGCCTTCGGCCAAATCCGCGAAATCGATGTCGAGCAGCGAACGAGTCGTTTGCGCGTGCGGCGATTTGAGCCGACGCGGACGTTGCACTTTATAACGTCCAAAAATTTCCGCATCGGTCACGACCACCAATTTGCCGGGTTCGTAAATAAAACCGCGAGCCAATGTGCCAAGGTGAAGATGCAATTCGCTGACGTTGCCAAAACCGTACTCCCACCAAATTTCTCCGAAACGCTGGCGCTCGCCGTCGTTGTTGCAAAACACATTCACGGCGTAACCTTGCCGCGACCACCGGTGAATTTGCTCGAAAAATTCTTTGCGCTGCGCCTGGGCAATCTGCGGTTCCGGTGGGCGATTTCCAATGGGGCGGAAAACTTCGAGGCTTTGAAATTTGAGTTCGGAATCGGGCGCTCGGAAATCTGGAAAAGTTTCCAAAAGCTCAACTTCGCTTCCTTCTTCCAGAGAAATAGAAACTATTTTCTGGTCCGCAATTTGTTCCTGAAAATTCCTCCATGAAATAAAAAAGGGATCGTTGTCTGGAACCTGTTCCTCGTAACGACTGGCCTGCTGTTCAATCGACTCCGGTTCGCAAATAAGAAAAATGGTTTCGCGGGGAAGATAATCCAGCAGCGTGGCAAAACCTTCATTTCCGCGTTCCGCGCTCCCCGTTAAGCGTTTGAGAATTCCCAATTCACCGCCGGGCGGAATCATCACCTCAGCGACTTCTTCTTTGGAAATTTGCGTGAACGGATCGAAGTAACGCAGCGATTCCAATTCGTTCCCAAAAAATTCCAATCGTACCGGCCAGGGACTCGTGATCGGCCATAGGTCAACAATGCCGCCGCGTAATGAGATTTCTCCGCGCTGCGAAACTTGCGCCTCGGGTTCGTAGCCTTGTTCTTCCAGCCATTCGATTAAATCGAGCGGCTCGATTTTATCACCGCGTTTCAACCAGCGCGTTCGTTGCTGAATTTCGGCGGGCGGAAATGTTTTTTGCAAAAGCGCGGTGACGCTGGTGATGATGATGGACGATGGCCAATGGCCAGTAGCCGAGGTGGCGGAAAGAGCAACCAACGTATTCAACCGGTCACTAATCACGTCGGCGTGCGGCAATTTTGATTCGTGCGGCAACATTTCCCACGCGGGATAAAAAAGTGGTTGAGAGTTGAGAGACGGTCGAGCGTCAGAAGCGCGGGACTTTGGCTCTCGGCTCTCGACCATCGACTCTCGACTTAAAGATAGCCACGTTTCGATGTCTTGCTGAAAACTTTCCTGCGTTTTCAATCCTTCCGTGACGACGACGATTGGGCGTTGAGGAAAAATGTGCGCGAGCAGCGCGGCGAAAAAAGGTTGTGCGGAAGAACTGATTTCCGAAAAAGACAATGCCCCGCCCGACTCCAATCGCCGCAACAGGTCTTGCACAGCGGGAGTTTTCGAAACGGCGGCGAATAATTCACCGCACGTCTTTGACCGGTCTTGCCCCAAGCAAAGTGAACTTCGCAGTCGGACAGTGAGGCGTCAAGAATCGCGCGGCTTAAAACCGCCATAAAACGAAATGCGTGTCGGGAAAACCTGTATGAAATTATGTGAGTTATCCAAGCCCGCCATAATTGCGTACGATAAATTATTTTGTGCGCGATGAATTCCTGCTGGAAAGTTTTTTGGATTCAATCTTGCACAGTGGGAGTTTTTGAAACACGGAGAATAAATCACCAGCGGCTGTTGACCTGTCTTGCACCAACCGTGGGAAAAAGCACAGGGGAATCTACCCTCGACAAGGATTGGGAGAGATCCAGGACTGTTCAGGTTGAGCGTCGAGTTCGCCAACCGTCGTTAAAATCTTTCCCGTTCTTAGAACTATCCCTAGCTTCGGCAGGTGCATTGGCTGCCGGTCATACAACGTGAACTGCAAATCGCCGCGCGACGTCGTTCTACTTACGGGCAGCGCGTGATGATGGGAGGAATTGCGGGAACGGCCATGATTGTCTTCACTTTTTTTAACCCCGCCATTTCCGCACAATCAGGTCGCGACTTGTTTCGGATGATGGCGTGGGCGCTTTTCCTCTACAGCATGTTGGAAGGTCTGCGCGAGACGGCGGATACGCTGGCTCAGGAACGCCGCGAGGGAACGCTTCATTTATTGTTCCTGACCCATCTGCGCCCTCGTGACATCGTGCTGGGCAAATTAGGCGCGGGTGCCATCAAGTCATTCACCGCCCTGCTCTCTGCCCTCCCCATTGTCGCTTTGCCGCTGTGGCTCGGCGGTGTGACTATGGCCGAATGCGGACGAGTTATGCTGACGCTATCAGTGAGCCTCGCCTTTTCTTTAGTCAGCGGAATTTTTATTTCTTCCTTCAGCAAGAACGCCTTTGTTGCCTTGATCGGCTCGGCCATCTTTGTCCTTCTCGTGATGTTGATTCCGACGGCTCTCTTTTGGAGCACTTCATCTTGGCCACATTGGATTGCGGGCCCTTTCGGAATGTTCAACCACGCGATGGATCCTCTAGCCGGGTTGCTGACATCCAGCTTCCACAAAGCAACCATCTACTCCATTCTGCTTTGCGTGGTTCTGCTCTGGCTTTCGGGCCTGACCCTCGCACGAACGTGGAATCGGGAATCAAATTCCACGCCTCTTTTCGCAAGCCTTTTGAAACCCACGATGGGTTTGGGTGAATTATGGGGCGGTCAGTCCTCCGAAGCGTTTCCGCCAACATGGCTTGGCGAAAAAAATTTACCGGCTCGAAGAATTCTTTGGCTGCTGCTGACCGCGGCCTCTGGATTCGCCTTTGTTCTGGGCGCATTTTTCGGAATTCCCGGAACCATCGGCGCCTTTGTGATACAATTTCTCCTCGGCTTTTTAATCAAGTTTTGGGTTGCAGCACTTGCCGTGCAACCGCTGAACATCGCGCGACGCACCGGCGCGTTGGAACTTCTCCTCTACACGCCCATCTCCCCTGACGCCTGGGTGCGTGGACAAATGGACGCCTTGCGTGCTTATTTCTTCGCTCCAGGTCTCCTCGTTGCCTTCGGCCCGGTCATTTGCGGATCACTTGGAAGCGCCTTCTTTTTTCCAAAATCGACCGGCGAAGAAATCGTTCCATTTATGATTTACGGGGTGTTTTGGTTCCTGCTCTTCCAACTCGACCTGAGCGCCCTCTGCTACACCGGACTGTGGTTCGGCCTGACCGAGGCGCATACTCCACGAGCCCTGACCAAGACGTTGTTTCGCATCATGGTTTTACCTTGGCTCACGCTGTTAATTCCATTGCTCGGTTTTTTCGGTCTGATTATCTGGCCGTGGGCGTGGATGGCTTGGTCAGCCAAGAAACTGAACACCCAACTTAAGGAGCAGGCGGGCAAACCAATCAACGAAGAAAACAAGATGTAAAAGCCAAGGCGAGAGCGACTTTCCTTCTTGCCGGAAACCAGCAGTGCCACTCTAATTGTCTCATGCGCAATCTGAAAATTCATCTATTCGCTTTGCTTTCCATCGTCAGCCTCGTGGGTTGCTTGTCGGCAAAAAAGCAAAACGTCGTTCACCTGTTGGAGCCGGAAAACTTTTATTCGTTCCTCGAAAAATTTGGCGTTGGCAGCGATCCCGACCAGGTTTTCAAATGGGAGAATGGGGTGTTGCGCGTCAGCGGCGAGCATTATGGTTATGTTGCAACCAAGCAGACGAATTTTTCCAATTACAAATTGGTGGCCGAATTCAAATGGGGCAACCAGACCTGGGCACCGCGTGAAAAAAATGCGCGCGACAGCGGCGTGCTCGTGCATGGCGGCGGCAAGGATTATATCTGGCCGCGATCCATTGAAGCGCAACTGATTGAAGGCGGGACTGGTGACATCCTGGTGGTGAACGGCGCGTATCTCACGGTGGATGGAGTTCGCAAAGGGCCAAAGATCGCGCGGTTTGATCGGCCTGGAAGAGACCCATGGAAAGATGAACTCGGTTATCGTGGCCAGCATGAAATCGAAAAACCGCACGGCCAATGGAATCGTCTGGAAATTTTGTGCGACGGCGAGCGCATGAAGGTCACGGTAAACGGCCACAAAACGATTGAAGGAACGAACGCGTTTCCGACTTCAGGAAAAATTGTTCTCCAAAGTGAAGGCGCGGAAATTTTCTTCCGGCGGTTGGATTTGTATCCGCTGCGGTAAACCGTCACGGGAGCGGTCGACGTGAAATATCCAGCAGCGTTCCGATTATAGCGATTGCCAAGCTCCATGCTCAGACCTGCACCCAAGCAAACTGACCGCCGCCGACCTGATTGACAGTCATCGTCGCGTTCGCATTGAAATATCCGGCACCAATGCCAGTGAGAAAGGAGGCAAATACGCGTTGCCCTGAAATATAGTCAACCGTGGGAAAAAGCGAATCGGTGGATGCGCCTCCCCATAATTCTGCCGCATAATTAGCGCCTGCTAAACGATTGCCTTCAGCATCGGACACCGGAGCGTTCAGTAGGCTCAAGTTTCCAGGATGGTAATTCTGGAGAATGAAAGTGGATTGCGCCGCAGCGTGAAAACTCCACACGCAAAACAAGCCGCTCAAAAGCAAAGCGCGGAATTTCATCCCGTTCCTTACCGGCGAAAAAAGAGCAACGCCGAAAAACCAATCACGCACAGTTGCCACACCGTTGGCTCAGGAATGGAACGCAAGCTGAAGGGTTGAAGGCCAATTAATAGATGAGGGCCAATGGGTGGTTCGGCATTTGGATTTCCTCCTTGAAGATAAAGTAGCGAAGACTCCCCATAGCCGCCAAGGCCAAGCGCTGCAACTTGTTCATAAGTCGATCCCAGACTGGTATTCCACGCGCGAACCTGTAGCCACGCAAAATCCCCGCCAAAGGAGTCCACTACTGTCATTTGCGCTGAAGATGAGAAATACCCAGCGGATAGTTGACCTGACCCCAATCGCTGGACACTTCATAAGTAGAGTTCTGCCATTGGTTTGATGTTTTGTTTTCTTTCGATTGTTCGCAACGGAGGGAGGGCGCAGCCCGACCGGAGTTGCGA
>JBKJOA010000410.1:0-6185 GCA_046593365.1 Limisphaerales bacterium | reverse complement strand
CTCGGCGTGAACCGCGACAATTTTGTTTAACTTAACGGCGCGTTTCATTCCTTCGCGGAGCGTCGCGTCATCCACGCACGCAAAATCATCAATGCCGCTGTCTGACATAAACGCTTTAAAGCCGATCACTCCGCGCTCGCTCAACTCCTCCAGTTTGTCGAGGTTACCCGGAACCAGTCCGCCCCAGAACGCGAAATCCGTGAGCGAAGTTTTGCTCGCAGCAGAAAGTTTCAGATCAAAACTCTCCGCATCAACGGTGGGCGGATGGGCGTTGAGTGGCATGTCAAAAAACAAAGTGCCGCCGCCCGCAGCCAAGGAGCGGGAACCGGTTTCGAACCCTTCCCATTCGGTGCGGCCCGGTTCGTTGAAGTGAACATGCGAGTCAATTATTCCGGGAAAAATATGAAGACCAGTTGCGTCGATTTCTTTTTTGGAAGTTCCAGATATTTCGGTTTCGAGCGCAACGATTTTATCGTCAGCGATGGCGACATCCACTTGAAGCAATTCCGTCGCGGTGACGATTATTCCGCCGCGTAGGATTAAATCGATGGAGATCATTTCAGTCTGCGCTCTGCCGAGACGCAGCTACGGCGATGAGAAAATCGTTCATCACGTTGATGGCGATGCGGACATCTTCGACTTTCACAGACTCGTCGGGATGATGGCTGATGCCGTCCTTGCAACGAACGAACAGCATTGCGACGGGCGTGATAGCTGACATAGCGGCCGCATCGTGGCCTGCGCCACTAGCCAACTCCTCAATCTCATCCAGATGCAGACCGGCAGCCTTTTTCAGCACGCTGGATAGTTCCGGCGAACATGGAGCGGCGGACGTTTCCTGAACGATCTGCCACTCAACTTCAATGCCCATGTCTTTCCGCCCCCATTCGCCAGCTTGTTTGAATCGTTCGCACGCCGCTTTGCGCGTTGCATCTTCTTGATGCCGGACATCGAGACTTAAATTCACTTCGCCCGGAATTACATTGCTCGCGCCCGGTTTAACTTCCATTTGTCCAACAGTTGCAACGAGTCCCGGAAAATCTTTACAAAGCATCTCAACCGACATCACAAAGCGAGCCGCAGCAACCAACGCATCTCGGCGCAACGCCATGGGTGTAGTGCCAGCATGTCCAGCTTTTCCAATGAAACGCAGGTTGGCTCGCGTTTGTCCGGCAATCGCCGTGACAATTCCAACCGGCTGATATTTTTTCTCCAACACAGGACCTTGTTCGATGTGAACTTCCGCGTAACCTAAAAGTCTTTCGGGGTCGAGCCGCGCCGAACTTAGCGATTCCGGCTTGCCGCCAAAGATGCGGATTGCATCTGCCATCGTTACGCCATCCGCATCACTTCGTTCCAAATCCTTTTGATTGAATGTTCCAGCGAGAACTTTGCTGCCAAGGTAAGTGCTTTGATAGCGGACACCTTCTTCGTCGGCGAACCCAATGACTTCGATGGCAAAAGGTAATTGGGTTTTATTTTCGTGAAGATGTTGCACACATGCGATGGCAATAAGAACACCGAGCGGGCCGTCGAATTTTCCGGCGTCGCGCACCGTGTCGAGATGCGAGCCGAGAAGAAAAGTTTTCGCGGCTGAATTACTCGAAGGATAGCGGCCAATGATATTTCCAATGGCGTCTTCGCGCACACTCATGCTGGCATCGCGCATCCAAGTGGCGACAAGATCGTTGGCCCTGCGCATCGCGGGAGAGCAGAACGTGCGAGTCAAGCGATCAGGATCTTCGCTGATTTCCGCGAGCGCATTGATTCGCTGCATTACGATGGCGGCAGAACTCATTTAACTTCCACGATAAGTGCTGTAAGCCCACGGCGAAACCAGCAGTGGAACGTGATAGGACGCGCTCGCGTCGCTGATTCCGAAGCGAATCGGAACCGCTCCCAGAAAGGGAATTGCCGCTTTCTGAGGTGAAATTCTCGCGAAGTAATCGCCCACCGAAAAAACCAATTCATATTCACCGGGCTTTAATTCCTGCGCACTTAAAAGCGGCTGGTCGGTGCGACCGTCTTCATTCGTGGCAACTCTTTTGAGCAAACTGCGTTGGTCATTGGAAACCAGCCAAAGCTCAATTTGCATTCCGTTCGCGGGGTGACCATTCGCGGTATCAAGGACATGCGTGCTAAGTTTGGGTAACATAAAAATTATTCCCCGCTCTTTTCTGAAGGCGCTTCAAGGACGCGACGGGACAGATAAGCGATACCGAACAGAAAATTCCGTTCGTCATGAAGTAGCAGTTGAAGGCATCGCTTTTGAATTGGCCTGAAAAGACTTCGTTGCTTAAAAAGAAAACGTAAACACAAATGGCGAGGACGACCACAGCCGCGAAGATTACGAAAGTCTTCGGATTCTTCATTACAGCTTCGTCCAACATGACGCCAAGATTACGAATCGAAGCAAACAGTGCAAATGAAGAATTCGGATCACTTGTTCCAAAATGGGCCATTGACGGAAAGTGCTCTTGGATTACCCTCTTCCGCTCGTGTTGCGGCAGGTAAGCCAATTCCCGAATCCGCAAACCGAACGTAGCTTTTTATCCGTTTGGGACAAGAATCAATCGGCGGCGACCACACATTTTCATGCTCACAATAAAAGATTTAAAAATGGCCCTGGGCGGGCGCACGCTGTTTGAGAACGCTTCGTTACAAGTAAATTATGGCGACCGCATTGCGCTCGTCGGACCGAACGGCACCGGAAAAACAACGCTCTTCTCCATCATTCTCAAAGAGAAAGTGCCGGATGAAGGCACTGTCGCTCGTGACGAATGGACGATGGTCGGTCACCTCCCCCAAGAAAGCGAAGCGCAGGGTGACGAAACCGTTTTGGATGTCGCAACCGGTCGCGTGGATGAGTTGCCGCGTTTGGAAAAGCGTTTGCACGAACTGGAAGCCGCAGGAGCAGTGGCCGAAGCGGAATACATGGAGGCGCACGCGAAACACGAAGCGTTGAACGATCCGCAAGTGGAAACGAAAGCAAAGAAGATGTTGCGTGGATTGGGTTACCGCGACACGGACTTCGAGCGAAAAGCGCGGGAAATGAGCGGCGGCTGGATCATGCGCGCTCGACTCGCCCGATTGCTGGTGATGGAGCCGGACCTTTTGCTGTTGGATGAGCCGACAAACCATCTCGATTTGCTTTCGCTCCTCTGGTTGCAGAACTATTTGAAGAATTATTCCGGCGCGCTGCTCTTGATTTCGCATGACCGACAATTCATGGATGAGGTTGTGGGGGAGGTGCATGAAATTTCCGAGAGGAAGCTGATCGCCTACACTGGCAATTACTCTGATTACCTCGAAGAACGGGAGAAACGATACGAGCAGCAATTGGCCGCGCACAAAAATCAGCAGAAAGAAATCCAAGCATTGCAGGAATTCGCAGATCGTTTTCGCGCCGTGCCATCCAAGGCGTCGCAGGCGATGAGCAAGCTTAAGCAAATCGAACGGCTTGAACTCATTGAAAAACCCATAGCCCCACGCAAACCGTTTCGCTTTCAAATACCCCAGCCACCTCGCGGAGGACAGCGGGCCGTTTCGCTGGTGGGAATTCATATGGCTTACGGCACGAACAAAGTTTATCAAGGACTTGACCTCACGGTGGAACGCGGCGAACGCACGGTTTTGGTTGGGCCGAATGGAGCGGGAAAATCAACGTTGCTGAAAATTCTGGCCGGCGTGGTTGCATTTCAAAAGGGAGAACGCGACCTCGGCCACAATGCGAAGATCGGTTACTTTAGCCAGCATCGCGCTGACACCTTGAATCCCGAACGGACGGTGCTTGAAGAGGTCATGGCCAGCGCGCCGCTCATGCGCGAGGACGAAGCGCGAGCCGTGCTTGGGTCGTTCATGTTCCGCAAAGACGATATTTACAAGCTGACGGTCGTGCTCAGTGGTGGTGAGAAAAGCAGACTTAACCTTATCAAATTTCTGGTTGATCCACCCAACTTGCTCCTCATGGATGAACCAACGACGCATCTCGACATTCACACCGTTGAATCGCTCACACTGGCGCTGGAACGTTACGAAGGGACGCTCGTTTTCATTTCCCACGACGTGCATTTCATTCGGAAACTCGCGAACAAGGTTCTTCACGTCAACGCTGGCCAGGTCACCCCTTACGTTGGCGGATACGATTATTTTCTCGATAAAACTGGCGCACTGGACGATGCACGAGCCGCGCTGACCGCAGGTTGAAAAATGTAAACCATTACAATGCTTTGAATTAACAATTCACATTATGGAATTATCTTCTGATCCATCGGTCCAGAAATCTGAAGCGAACCAATCCGCTCCGACACCCCAGCCTGATCTTGCATTGGGCGAAAGCGACGGAAGCGAACGCGTCCATCCGCGTGATCCGCTTCACGGAATTAATCTCGAAACAATCGTCAGCACATTGGCGGAACGACATGGTTGGGCTGAAATGGGGCGGCACATTCCGGTTCGCTGTTTCCTCAACAACCCCAGCGTAAAATCCAGCCTCACATTTTTGCGGAAAAATCCTTGGGCACGAAAAAAAGTTGAAGATTGGTTCATCGCGGAGCTTTAAAAACTCCAGTGCCTCCAAAACATTGCTGGAAAATCTCAGTGCTCCAGCGGCTTTCGCCTGATTGTTCACTGGAAATCGCAGATGCAAACTTCGGCCAATATGTGTTTACGTTCTTTGCGTTCGGCGAGTTTATTTCTGTGGTTCGGTGCGCTAAGTGTGGTTGTTCTATTCTTGGGTGTTGTCCCGGATGTGTTTGGTCAGGTGGCCTTTGATCCCGGCACCTTTCAAGGTTTGTTACAGTCAGACAGTGACAACGATGAAAGCTTTGGATTTATCACAATTGTTTTAACGCGTTCGGGATCGTTTACGGCTCGCTTTAATTTGGGCGTTAATCAAATCGGCCACCATTCCTATTCCAAGACCGGACGTTTCGATACCAACGGGGCATACCACTTCGAGGGACCTGAAGTAACCGACACTCGTTACGCCATTGCTCGCATCATCGATCTGCAATTAGACAACGTCTCAGCCCCAACCGCAATTCACGGAACTGTGACCGATTTAACCCACTCCTCGACGGTTGAATTAGAACGTGTGGCCGTTTTCAGTTCAGTGAATCCTGCGCCTCAATTGGGTCGTTACACGTTTCTTTTTTCAGGTTCCGGCGACTCAGGCCTACCGCCCGGCCATGGCTATGGAACGATAACTGTGAATCGGAGCGGGCGCATTTCGGCAAGCGGAAAAGCTCCGGACGGAATGACATTTAGTCGCACCGCTTCATTAACCGTGAATAACCGGTGGCCGTTTTTCACAACGCTGGGCGGAAAAACTCATGGAATTCTTTCCGGCTGGCTCGACTTTGAAGAAATTGCGACCACAGATTTTGCAGGAGAACTGACTTGGCTGGGTCCGGAAGAGCCAGGCCCGAACAACGCTTTCGTCCCCGAATTTTCGGGAACCGTTTCTGTCGCCGGAAGCCGCTACGTCCCACCAGTAGGCGCGATCCTACAGACTGCCACATCCACCAACAACGTGCATCTGTCCATCAGCGGCGGCGGACTGGAAACTCCCAGCGAGCGCGATCTTACTTTGACCGCCGGAAACCGATTTATTTTTTCACCACGGCTCACCGGAGATGCGTTAACCGCGAATCGGAGCAAAGGGACTTTCACCGGAAAATTTTTACACTCCGATGGTCGCGCCGTGACTTTTCGAGGAGCCGTTCTGCAAAAACAAAACATCGCCGGTGGGCATTTTGTTGATCGCAACGATGAAGCTGGCACCGTCCTGTTAAGCCCGATTAACTAATATCGGCGCAACATCAAGCCGACGGCGCACGGGAAACCAGCACGACAAATTCCCCCTTGAGCGAACGTTTTTTCAAAATCTCGAGCAGTCCGCCAGGCGTGCCGCGCAAAAACTCCTCGAATTTCTTGGTCAGTTCTCGCGCCAATACCACGGCGCGTTCGGGGAAAACTTCGTTCAACTCAGTCAAAAGTTTTTCGACCCGATATGGCGATTCGTAGAGGATGAGCGTGCCGGCAAATGTCTTGAGTTGTTCTAATTGTTTGCGCCGCTGCCCGGATTTGTGCGGAAGAAATCCGATGAAATGGAATTCCTCTGTTGGCAAACCGCTCGCCGTCAAAGCTGCGATCAATGCGCACGCGCCGGGAATTGCTTCGAC
>JBKJOA010000211.1:0-19592 GCA_046593365.1 Limisphaerales bacterium | reverse complement strand
GGGTGCCTGTTTCGGCGCGAAGAACGGCTGGGAACGCCCCAATTGGTTTGCTCGCGGTGCCATGGCTGCGCGAACGGAGTATTCCTTTGAACGCCAGAATTGGTTTGATTGCCACGCAGCAGAGCATCGCTCCGCGCGTGAACAGTTGGCGCTGTTTGATCAGAGCGGGTTTTCCAAACTCCTTTTTAAAGGTCGCGACGCGCTCTCGGTATTGCAACGTCTTTGCGGCAACGACTTGGATGTGCCTAATGGTCGGGCAGTTTACACCGGCATGTTCAATGAGCGAGGCGGATGTGAAAGTGATCTCACCGTCATCCGTCTTTCCCGGAATGAGTTTTATCTCGTGACCGGCACTGCCCAAGGCGTTCACGACGCCGATTGGATACAACGTCACATTCAGCCTGACGAACACGCGGAAGTTTCGGATATCACTGAAGCTCTTGGGGTCATCGGCGTCATGGGGCCGCATGCGCGTACGCTTCTACAGCGCGTCACCGACGCCGATCTCTCGGACACGGCGTTTCCGTTCGGGACTGCGCGGGAGATTGCGGTCGGACAAGCTACCGCGCGAGCGGTGCGGATTACCTACGTGGGCGAATTGGGCTGGGAACTGCACGTTGCATCCAGCCAGGTTGACCGGGTTTACGAAACCCTCATTCAAGCGGGCCACGACTTGGGCATCACCCATGCGGGCCATTATGCAATCAACTCGCTCCGCTTGGAGAAAGGTTACCGCGCTTGGGGAGCAGAACTTTCACCCGACGACACACCCCTGGAGGCTGGGCTGGGTTTTGCAGTCGCTTGGAACAAGACGACACCGTTCATCGGTCGCGAGGCGCTGCTCCGCCAAAAAGCGGCGGGAATTCATAGGCGCATGGCCATATTCGTTCTGAATGATCCCGAGCCAGTTTTATGGGGAAGCGAACCAATTCTTCGCAATCGTCAGGTGGTTGGTTATACAAGTTCTGGCTCGTACGGCCACACCGTAGGCGGCGGCATTGGCATGGGCTACATTAAGAGTGCTTCAGTCGTAAGCAACGAGTTCGTCACGTCAGGCCAATACGAGATCAATGTCAGCGGCCGCCTCTGCGCGGCCACTGTTCATCTGCGTCCACCTTACGATCCGGACCGGAAACGTATTCTGGGATAGGCTTGCGGTGCGCTCTCTCATTGAGCTTTGGTTTCGCGTTCACACTGTGGCGCCCGCGAATAGTGGTTCATGAGTTTCTTCACGTTGGAGTTTATATGACATCGGCAATTCAAACGTTTCCCATTAAAAGTCCACCGCGTTCCGCTTCGGTGATTTGCGCGGCTCTGGCAATTATTCCCATTGGCGATTTCTTCATCATGAAGCAAGCCCTGCCGCAGATGATGGGACTAAATGTTTTTCTCAACGGTGGAATTCTGGCGGTGATTATTCTTCTCATCGTGTCAATTCGGAAAACGCGCTTTGAGATTTCGGGAAAAGGTTTGCGGATTCGCGGCGATATGTGGGGACAAACTCTTTCATGGAACGATCTGGATGTGGTGAAAGCGAGAATTGTTTCGTTCGAGGCTGAACCGGGACTGAAACCGAAATGGAAAACTTGTGGCACTGCGTTGCCCGGCTACGGGGCCGGCTGGTTTCGGCTATACGATAAAAGCAAAGCGCTCATTTTCCTCAGCGACAAAAAGGAAGCCGTTTACATCCCGACTCGAAAGATTTTTCAGTGTTGCTCAGTGCGGAAAATAATCCGGCGCTTCTCGAAGCGCTTCAACAGCGGGGAAAAATGTGAGTTAGACGACGACAGGATTTCGTTTGTAGGAATTCCGTTGGACGACCAAACCCATCACCATTCCAAAAATCGTATGCGCGGCGAGGGTTGCCAGAATGAACACTACCGAAACCGGGATGTTGAAAAATTTCGGATACGGCGTGAACAACATTCCTAATTCCAAAACGAGCGCCATTAAAACTCCCCACGCCCAGGTTCGCCGCGAAATGCAACCGACGATTGCCACATACATTATTCCGAACGTAATTCCATTGCTGAAATGGTAAATCCAGCCGACGACGTGCGCCGCGATGGAATAGGTTTGTTGTTCAATCGGCTGGCCGAGAATCATCGCGCCGAATCGTGGAAAATTTTTGAACAAATTCATCGCAGGAACAAATGACTCGATGCCGAGTTGTTTGGCGAAAACAAATGGCAGCCGAAAAATATCGTAGGCAATTGCCGCGATAAATCCCGCCCAAAGGCCGAGCATGACGCCGCGCCACAACTGTCGATTTCCCCAAGCGCGATCGGCGATGGCCAGTGCAATCAAGGCGACGAACGCGGGGAGAAAAATGAAAAAGGTAAATGTCGGCATCGGACAGAGTCCGTAAAAATCAAAAAGCAAACAGGCGATTGACGAAGCGGCCATTGAAAATACAACCAGCCTGCCTCGCGCCGTCCAGAAATTGCGTTGGTGTCGAACTGACATTGATTGCGCTCAGAGAATCAGGAAAACAAATCGAAACCAAGACATCATTGAAAGGGCGTTGCGAACTGGGCGAATTGTTTTATGGTCGTCGCGCGATGGAACGACATCATCCAACATTTCGCGAAGCATTTCGGTTTTGGCTGAAGCTCGGTTTCATCAGCTTCGGCGGGCCGAGCGGGCAGATCGCCATCATGCACGAGGAGTTGGTGGAAAAGAAAAAGTGGATCAGCGAATCGCGATTTCTCCACGCGCTCAATTATTGCATGTTGCTTCCCGGGCCGGAAGCGCAACAACTCGCCATCTATATCGGCTGGCTTTTGCATCGGACGTGGGGCGGAATCGTCGCCGGTGCGTTGTTCGTTCTTCCCTCCGCTTTCATCTTGTGGGCGCTGAGTTTCGTTTACGTCACGTTCGGAAACGTCGAGTGGGTTGCCGCCATTTTTTACGGATTGAAGCCCGCGGTGCTGGCGATTGTCACCTCAGCGGTGATTCGCATTGGCACGAAGGCGCTGAAAAATTCCGTGCTTGGAACGCTCGCGTGCGTTGCGTTCATCGCGATTTATTTTTTCAAAATTCCATTTCCCGTCATCATCGCTACTGCCGGTTTAATTGGCTTTGTCGGCGGAATATTTTGGAAGGAAAAATTCTACGTCGTTTCCGCGCATGGCAAGGCAGGGGAGATTTCAAATGAAATGGAACTGGGAACGCCCATCAAACCATCATGGATTCGAGCGATCAAAGTTTGCGCGGTTGGTCTGTTGCTTTGGTGGATTCCGGTTTGGTTGATCGCAAGCTGGCTAGGCGCGGAACACACGATCGTTCGCGAAGGAATTTTTTTCAGCAAAGCATCGATGGTCACATTTGGCGGCGCTTACGCCGTGCTCCCTTACGTTTCGCAGGAAGCGGTTGAAAATTATCATTGGCTCAGTGCCGGACAAATGCTGGATGGATTGGGTTTAGCGGAGACGACACCCGGTCCTCTGATCATGGTTTTGCAATTCGTCGGATTTTTGGGCGCGTGGAATCATCCAGGCAATCTCTCGCCTCTCCTTGCGGCAACGCTCGGGGCATTTATTACTACGTGGACAACTTTCGTTCCCTGTTTCCTCTGGATCTTTCTCGGCGCGCCGCACATCGAACAACTTCGCGGAAATATAAAACTTACCACCGCGCTCTCCGCCGTCACCGCCGCAGTAGTCGGCGTGATTTTGAATTTGGCGGTGTGGTTTGCGCAGCATGTTCTCTTTCCGACAACCGGCGGATTCGATTGGTTTGTTTTTGTGGTCGCAGTTCTTGCCTTCATCGGAATTCTAAAATGGAAGTGGAACATTATCGCGGTAGTTTTAGGAAGCGGCCTTCTCGGACTGATTTACAAAAGTGCGTTTTGAATTCAGAAAGATTGACGGGAAAAAAGCGTGCGGCAACAGTCTCCAACGACATGACGACGGCCAATAAAATTACAATTTTTCGAATTCTGCTGGTCCCGTTTTTCGTCGTGCAGTTTCTTTACTACGTTCGCAGCGGGATGGAATCGTATTGGCTATTAGCAATGCTGGCTTTCGCACTGGCTGCGTTATCGGATGGACTCGATGGTTACATCGCGCGCCGCTACGATCAAAAGAGCGAACTCGGTGCGATTCTCGATCCGCTTGCCGACAAATTGCTGTTGTTCTCGGCGATAATTTTGCTGAGTTTTTACGCAGGCAATTATTTCGCGCGAATTCCTCTTTGGCTTACCGCAATTATTATCAGTCGCGATGTATTGGTATTAATTGGAGTGGTCGTGGTTCATTCCATGTGCGGAAAAGTGGCCGTGCAAACGCGCCTGCTCGGAAAACTCGCGACCGTTTTCCAAATGGGAACGGTGCTGTGGATCTTGTTTAAATGGACGGATCGCGCTCTGCCGTTTTGGATTTTTAGCGCGGCCATTTTTACTGCGGTATCAGGTGTGATTTGTGTTTATGACGGAATCCGCCAACTCAGCGCCAGCCCAACCAGCGCGGCGACGAAAAACCAATAATGTTGTTTCACATTTTTATATTTTATTATGCCAACCGAACCAAACCTCACGCTCAAAGAAGGCGACAAAGCTCCATCGTTCACCGCAGCGACAAGTGGCGGCGGAAAAATTTCACTCGCAGATTGCAAAGGACAAAATGTCGTGCTCTATTTTTATCCCAGAGACGACACGCCCGGTTGCACCAAGGAAGCGTGCAGTTTTCGCGACAACTTTGCGGAGTTTAAAAGGCGCGGTGTGGTTGTGTTGGGCGTCAGCACCGACCCGGTAAAGTCACACGATAAATTCACCGAGAAATTTAAGCTGCCGTTCACACTACTGGCCGATGACGATAAAAAAATCGTGCAAGCTTACGGCGTGTGGGGCGAAAAGAAATTCATGGGCCGAAAACACATGGGTACGCATCGAGTGACATTTCTGATCGGCGAAGATGGCAAAATTAAAAAGATTTGGCCCAAGGTAAAACCAGACGAACATGTCGCTGAAGTTTTAGCGGTGCTGTAAAAATCGACGTCACGCGAACGAAAGGTGCGTTCGGCGGACATGCGGACCAGCCTTTCCAAGAAGAGTTTTGCTGAATTTGATTCGGCTTGAGTCAGGTAATCCTATCAAAAAATTGTGCAGTTTAGGCCAGAAATGGGACATCGCAGATGCCAATTTTTGGAGATTTTTTTTCGTTGGTCGTCGCCGCTCGAATTAGTTCTGAATCAATAATTGGAATTGGGTTTGCGGCACGAATCGTGCGGAGAAATCTTCTCTGTTCGAAACAAAATGAATTTCAAGAAGGCCGGTCGAATTATTGGGGTCGCGATTTTAATCATCGCGGGCGTTGTTTATTTCTTTGGTGCCACCAAGAAATCGGTTCCTTATCTGGCAGAATTCCCCACCCCCGCGTTGAAGGAAACTCCGAAGGCGCGAGCTTCACGAACGATTCCAGCTTCTGATATTCACATAGAGTGGACGAATAATTCTCTCGCGAAAATTGGAATTGCCTGGAACAAAGAAATCGATGAGTCAACCACTTCCAAACTGGCGGCTTGGGCGGAAAACTATCGGGAAGCATCGGCCGCAGAAAAACTAGCGCTTGAAAAAGAAGGAATTGCGCTCGCCGCCGAGCGTCGAATTGTTTTGCGAGATTTGATTCAAACCGACCCGGAACGCGCTTTGAAACTTGCGGTTCCCGTGGCGGTGAGGCGAATCCTTCCTGAGTCAGTGAGTTCGCTGCTGGAAGAACGTGTCAGTGGACGGGGAGATTTGAATGTGCTGGGCGCGCTAGCTGAACCGGGAAAAGAGAATCTGGTTGTTCCCACTTTTCGCACCGCCACATTCGGAGAGGTGGAATATAGCGCTTTCGTGTATGGCCGCAGACTGGGTGAGCCGACGAAGAAAAATATTCCGCTGAACGGAATTGTCGTCGGTAACTTTTTTGCAGTGAATGAGAAGGGGGTTCGAATTCTCGAAACGACTGAAGTGGAACAAATCCAAAAGACTGCGGAGGTTGTCTGTTCCATTTCAGGCGAAAAGACGACGCAGCATCAAGACGAAACGGTCGTGGATGTGGGTGGGGAAATTGTTTTCCTCTGCCAGCGTGCTCACGCTGAAGTTTTGAATGAGAAAATTGTTGCCGCAGACAGCGGCGTCGCCAGTGGTGCGGACATTCAGGCGTCACTCTACACCGAAGGGCAAAAAAGCTTGATTGCGATTCGCGTCGATTTTCCTGATCTGGTCGGCGTGCCATTTTCTGACACAACTGGAACAAATTTGATCAGTGGTTTAAATGGATTTTACAGTGAGAGTTCCTATGGCCGGGCTGGCTTCGCCCTCGTCGGACAAGGCTCGGATTACACGCCAACCTTTCGCATGCCGACGAACGCCTCGTATTACGGAACAAACAATCTCTATAACCAGTTGCGAACTGACGCACGGAATGCTGCGACGGCAGCCGGTTATGTTTTAGATAATTACAATTTTGATTTGATCTGCATGGGCTCCGTTCCTGGTTTCAACTGGTCTGGTCTGGGTTACGTTGGCGCTACCGGTGCGTGGCTCCGAAATAGTTTTGGAACTGGAGTTTCGGCACACGAACTGGGTCATAACTTCGGATTGAATCACGCGAATTTCTGGGACACATCCGGCTTGAGCATTATCGGTAATACCGGGACGAGCGTTGAATACGGTGACAGTTTTGATACGATGGGAGCAGCCAGTGCCGGGAATAATCATTTCAATGCCCGTTACAAACGTTATCTGAATTGGCTGACCACGAATGAAGTAACGACCGTTACCACTAGTGGAACCTACCGTGTTTTCTGTCATGACAATACCAATTCGACGGGCATACGTGCCTTAAACATTGCGAAAAATGTTTCAACAAATTACTGGATCGAGTTTCGACAAAAATTTACCAGTAACAAATGGTTGATGAATGGAGCTAGTCTGCGTTGGGCACAAAGCGGAAATCAAAAAAGTCTGTTGCTCGATACCTCTCCAGGTTCTTACGATGCAAAAACGGACGCTGCCCTTGTGATTGGGCGCACGTTCTCCGATAAAGTTTCGGGCATTCATATTACGCCCATTGGAAAAGGCGGAACGGTTCCAGAGTCGCTCGATATAGTGATTAACAAAGGAGCTTTTCCCGCCAACGTTGCGCCGACGATCACGATTTTTGCCAGCGCGACAAACATTTCTTCTGGTGCCACGGCGCTTTTTAGTGCGACCGCTGCGGATGGCAACGCCGACGCGCTGGCTTACTACTGGGATTTTGGCGACGGGAATTTCGGGACCAACGGCGCGACGGCGAGCAACAGTTGGACGACGGGAGAATACGTTGTGCGATGCACCGTCACCGATATGAGAGGCGGAGTCGCAAGTGATTCTCTGATCGTCAAAGTTGGAACTCCGACAACGTATCGCATCAGCGGGCAGATCCTGACCAATGGAGTGCCCGTGCAAGGCGTTCGCGTTTATGTTGCGGCCAACCGGATGACTTATACTGACAGTGATGGAACTTACAATCTGGTGGGATTGCCTGCGGCCACCTACACGATTGACGCACAGTTGGACGGCTATGCGCTTTATCACCCGATTTTTACCAACCCGATTTCGGTTGGTCCAAATGCTTCAGGAATCGATTTTAGCACGGCATCCGTTCTTCCCCCAACAATCACGGCACAGCCGCAGAGCCGCGCCGTTGCTGCTGGAAGCAATGTGACTTTTAGTGTGACCGCCAGTGGCGGAACGCCAGTCAGCTATCGCTGGCAGTTCAATAGCGCAACGATTGCCAACGCGACGAATTCCTCACTGATAATTTTGGATGCGCAAACGACGAATGCAGGAAATTATTCAGTCGTGGTCAGCAATGCTGCGGCAGCCGTGATCAGCTCCAATGCGACGCTAACGGTAAATGCTTCACCTGTTTTGGCTGCCATTTCAAATCGCGTGGGGTTGGAGGAATCCTTGCTGACGTTTACGGCCAGTGCGACCGATTCAGGAACCGTAGTTTATAGCCTTGATCCAGGGTATCCATCGGGAGCCGGTATCGTTGATGAGAGCGGAGTTTTCACATGGACACCAACAGAGGCGCAAGGTCCAGGAATTTACAGCATCACAGTTCGTGCAACGGACAATGGAACTCCGCCGGCAAGCGTTGCGAAAACATTTTCGGTGTCGGTGCTTGAGTCAAACAAGGCGCCAGGCCTCGCACCCATTTCAAACCAGTTTGTTAACGCAGGTGCGCTCTTGATCTTGACGAATTTCGCGGTGGATTCAGATTTTCCTACAAACAGCTTAAACTTCACCGTGAGTTTAAATCTGGTTTCGGGACCGTCAATAGATGCAGCAACCGGAGTTCTAAGTTGGATCGTACCAGCCGCTGAAAGTGTGGTGACGAATACGTTTACAGTTTTCGTGAGCGATAATGGCACACCTTCTCTGAACGACAGCAAAAATTTCAACGTGGTCATCATTCCGCCTCCACAAATCAGTTCTATGAACTGCTTGCCGGATGGTTCGTTGACCCTGACGTGGCGAACATTTCCAGGCAAAACCTATCAGGTGCAATACAAAGACAGCTTGCTCGAAGCTAGTTGGGAGAACTATCGAGTTGCTGAAATTTCAAATGGCTCCACTATTTCCGTCACTGACAACATGTCCGTGCAGCCGCAACGTTTTTATCGAATTCTTCAGCTCGATTGAGCTATTTATCTTCTGCCAAGAAGCCAGCAACGATGGGGCGATGGTCGGAAGCGACACCCCAGTTCGGTGCGGTCGCAATGTAAGTTTCATTGGAAAGCCACTCCCTTTTCATGCCGGGGCTGACGAGAATGTAGTCAATTCTTGAATAGGAATCTTCTTTTCCATAATAGTGGGTCCAAGTGATATTCCGTGGCTCAAAGCGCGCGATTGGATTGGGCTGATTGTCTCCGTTGCGTTCCGCTGGTCGCGTATCGAAAAGACCATTTTTACCTCGGCCAATTATAGCCTTGGTAGAAGACGCGTCTTTGATGTCGTTGAAGTCGCCGAGCACGACCAGATTTGCGTTTGGATTTGCGCCGAGCCGCGCATTGATTTTTTCGCGCAACAGAATGGCTTCTTGTTCGCGCAATTCAGCTTCATCGGCTTCTGGAACGGGGCGTCGCGATTTGAGATGTGCTGTGATCAAGGTAAACGAATATTTTGAGTTCACCTGAACATCGACTTCACCAAAGCCGCGGCTGACGCGAAATCGTTTTCCACTGAGCAGGAACCCGTCGTTGGTGTGCGGTCGCCGCGTGGTGATTGGAAATTTGCTCAAAACAGCAACGTGGATATTTGTGTCGAATCCGGTGATGTGTTCCCAGTGAGGAAAATCAAGCCCGGCCGCTTTCAACGAACTGCGTAATTCCAAAAGTGCATTGCTGCTGCCCATTTCCTGCAACGCGATCACGTCCGGCTTAACAGACAGAATCGCGTCGCAAACTTTTGCTTTACTTTCCGGCGATTTAGCAAGCCGCGTTCCTACAGCCTCGTCGAGATAGTTTTCCACGTTAAATGTGGCGATGTGTATCGTTTCGGCTGCGGAGGAAATGTTTGCCCAATTTGAGATCAGTGAAAAGGCGCATGCCAATAAGACTTTGTTCATCTGCTTCATAGCGGCTTGATAGCGACATCGCCACTGGAAGTCAAAACCAACTCAATGCGGTAACCTCCGAGAATCTTTTTGCAAAAGTAATTTTCCCCTGTATTTTGTCCGGCCAATAGGAATGGGCGGGATAACGCTTTGGTTTTGGAAACAGCGGTTGCTCGCAAGAGATTTAATAAAAAATTCTTGTGGCATTTTGGAATTCCTTTGCTAGAGTCGCCCACTCTTAATTTTGGAATAAAGAGATTTTGCTGTGACAAATAAGAAACAAAACAAAGTAGAAGTGAAGAAGGCAAGTGACGTGAAAACGCGTGGAAAAGCTGCGTCCGCAGCTACATCGGCTTCCATCCTTGGCAAAGGGTCTGCTCAATCGAAGCGCAACGGCCATCCGAAAATCAAGCCGGAATGGTCCAAGTATTATGATAATCTTCTTGAGCTGCGCGAGCGATTAATGCATCAAATGAGCGGCTTGGCCAAAGAATCGGCCGAGGAAATGTCCAGCTATAGTTTACACATGGCGGATTCCGGCACGGACAACTTTGATCGGGATTTTGCTTTAAGTTTGCTTTCTTCAGATCAGGACGCGGTTTACGAGATTGAAGAAGCTTTAAAGAGAATTGAGAAGAATACTTACGGCGTTTGCGAATTGACTGGAAAACAAATTCCGCGGATACGCTTGGATGCGATTCCCTGGACCCGGTTCACGGTGGAAGCCCAGGCGCAGTTGGAAAAAGACGGTGCCCTGCGGCAACGCCGGTTGGGTGCGCTGGGGTCAGTCGACAGTGCTGGTGGAGCGGAAGTTGATGAGGACGATGACGCCGAAGAAAAGCCGGTTAAAGAAAAAGAATAATTTATGGCCAGAGAAATCATTACAATCGAATGCACTGAAGCCCGTAAAGAGGGCAAATCGCCGTCGCGTTACACCACGACTCGAAACAAAAAACTTCAAACTGAAAAGTTGGAGATCAAGAAGTTTAATCCGGCTCTGCGCCGTCACACCGTGCATCGCGAAATCAAATAATTTTTTATGCCACGCAAAACTCACAAAGATAAACCGACAGGGCGTAATGCTCGCGGCAAGACAGGCACTTCGGAAACACGGACGCCTCGTCCCAAGCCAAAAATTGATTTTACGTTCGACGCTCTCGATTTCAAAAACGTCAATTTGCTCAAGCAATTCGTGACCGACCAAGGGCGCATTCTCCCGCGGAAGTACACGGGATTACCCTCTCATTACCAGCGTCAGTTGAACCGTTCGATCAAACGGGCTCGACAGATGTTGTTAATGAAATAATCTGAATTTGTAATCCGCCTTCACTTGCTGATGGTGGATTTTTTTATTTTTAGCCGGTTTCTCTTCAATCCGGCTTGATGAATCTCTACGGAGAAAAAGCATTTTCAACTCGGTGTGAATCTGTGCATTCTCTGAACCGTTCAACATGACATATCTTCTTTTGTTCCTGTCTGTGGCGGTCGGCGTTGCCGTCGTGCTTCTCTTTAAACCGCAGGACAAACGAAAGATCAGAGTCCTCATCTCCTTCGCGGGAGCTTACATTTTTACCATCACTGTTCTTCACCTGTTGCCAGAAGCTTACAGTGCTACGGCAGTGGCTCCTGGTGTCTCAGTACATGGAGATCCGGGATTTTCCATCGGCTTGCTTGTCCTGGCCGGTTTCTTTGTTCAACTGCTGCTCGAATTTTTCTCACATGGCATTGAGCATGGGCACGCCCATCACGATCATTCCGGGACCGTTCCGTTTGGAATGATGTTTGGATTGTGCGTGCATGCTTTCATTGAAGGGATGCCCCTCGGTGGGCACCTGAATCACGAACATTCGCGCCAAATGCTTTTGGCCGGAATCATTATTCACAACATTCCAATCTCCGTGGTTCTTCTCACCATGTTGCTGCATAACGGCGTTGCCCAAAGCAAAGCGTTGTTATTGATGTTGATTTTTGCGCTGATGTCGCCAATGGGCGCGGGATTGAGCGACGTGGCCGGAAATTTGTCGAAATACAGTCATGAACTGATGGCGATTGTGATCGGAATTTTTCTACACATCTCGACGACGATATTGTTTGAGAGCAGTGATGAACACCGTTTCAATCGTCTCAAGATGGTGGCGATTGTCGCAGGTGCGGGCATCGCCATTCTTACAAGCTCGCTTTAACGAGCCACCCAAGCCTGGGCGGTCAAGCCTGTGCTTCAGGCATCCAATCGCCAATCCGAATGATTTCTTTCACTTTGCGTCTCTCGTAGCGGTGTTTTTGCTGTTTATGTGAGCGGTTGTCCACCTTGCGGAAGGGATGTTTCGAATTACGAATTGTCTCGGCGATCAGGCTTAACGTTTTGGTCATACTCAATTCCTTTCTTCGATAGAATTTCCATGAACTACTCGTCCGACCTCGCGAAATTAAGACTTGTTCAAATTTTTTTCAAAGAAAAACTAGAATTTTTTTAGAATGTTTGATTTCTTGCGACAAGAAAGTCCTTTTTTTCAAAAATAAAACATCCTGATTTCCACTCATTACCAACCTTATTTTTCTGAAGAACCAATCCAAGTCGCTCGAAACATTTTTTTACTTGAGCAAATTGAATCTTAAGAATGCCCGCCAGAATTAACGAGCCAGACGGCGAAAGCCGGTTTAAAATGCGTTCACTTTCACTCAACAACAAATCGTAGATCAGGTTGGCGCAAATGACGTCGAACCTGGTTTTACTCTCCAGCGGCAGTTGAGTGAGGTCCTGACAAATCGGATGCACGAGATTTTCCACCTTATTTTTCGCGGCGTTCGTCCGACTAATGCGCACCGATTCAGGATCAAAATCCAAGGCCCGGATCGGTGAGTAACCCAGCTTGGCTGCCGAAATCGCCAGAATGCCAGAGCCAGTTCCGATATCCAAAAAAGATTGTCTTGCGTGAGGGCGACGACAATGAACCAGTTGTTCCAGGCAAAATAAAGTTGTCGCGTGCTGACCGGTGCCAAAACTCAATCCCGGATCAAGCACGACGCAGGCTTGATTTTTTTTTGGAAGCAATCGGCTCCAACTTGGTTTAATGAGAAGCGCATCCCCAACCTGAATGGGCTGAAAATGTTTTTTCCATGACTCAGCCCAGTCCTGACGTTGCAACTTTTTAATGGAAATTTTGCATGGGCCTGTGTCAATTCCGTTAGCACGGAGTTCCTTTAATCTGGCGAGCAACTGCGCTTTGATCCGGGAATTCCATCGCGAGCTTTTCTCGATGAAAATTGAAGCAGTCGTCTTGCGGGAGTTCGCATCGGTGTAAATCGAGGGCGGTCTGCCGAAGATATTTTCAAGAAGATCGGCAACCGGTTCTTCCGTGTGTTCGGCAATTGAAAGGGAAATTTGCGAGAGAACTCCTTTCATGCGAGGTCGCGCCAAGGAGTAAAATTGAGCAATTGCACTTCAGATTTCTCGGGCGTATAGCGGACTTGCGTGAGACTCGCATAATCGATTTCAAAATGCGCAAATTTTGACAAGGGCAAGTCCAGCAGAATCGCCAAGATCATTCGAATCACCCCGCCATGACAGACGATGGCCACCGATTCGCCGGGATGCTGCCCAATGATCTTTCTCAAGTCAGGTTCGATGCGCTGGCGAAAAGTTTTACTGCACTCGCCATTAGGAAGCGCAGCTCGTTCCAGCAAGTCGAGCCATTGGAATGCGCTGACTTGAAATTTGTCATGGACTTCCTGCCAACCCAACCCGGTCCAGTCTCCGAAATGAACTTCGTGGAAGTCTTTCACTGTTTTCGCTGGAAAATTGTAATGAGAGATCAGCGGCGCGACGGTTTGCTGGGCGCGTTTCATCGGGCTGCAATAAATTGAGTCGAGCGGGGTGCCTTTTAGATAGTTTGCCAAAGCAGCAGCCTGGACGTGGCCTTGCGGCGATAGATCCATGTCAATTGTTCCGCCAAAAACGCGTTGGTAACGCGCCTCGACTTCGCCGTGACGCAAAAGGAAAAGCTTGGTTGGAAGCATTTGGGATGGGAATCGGAGATTTTAAGCCGAGGCGATTACGGATTGTTGCAGGGCAAGCAATTGCCGGATGCCGGATTTACCGAGCGCCAACATCTCCTTAAGCTGGGTTTCGCTGAATGTGCTTTCTTCACCTGTGCCTTGCAGTTCGATGAATTCTCCTGCGCCATTCATTACGAAATTCATATCCACTTGCGCCGCGACATCTTCGACATAGCACAAATCAAGCAGCGCTTGCTGATTGACAATACCAACGCTGACAGCGGCCACCGGGTGGAGCGTTGGGTCCTGCTTTAATTTTCCTTCGGCCAGCAATTTGCGGAGCGCGAGTTGCAGGGCGACATAAGAGCCGGTGATGGCCGCAGTGCGAGTTCCACCGTCGGCTTGCAGAACGTCACAATCGATCCAAACAGTTCTTGAACCAAGTATCTCCAAGTCAATCGTCGCCCGCATGGCTCGGCCGATAAGGCGCTGAATTTCCTGAGAACGGCCGTCGATCTTCCCTTTTGAAATGTCTCGTGATTTACGATTCAAAGTGGAATAGGGGAGCATGGAATATTCCGCCGTGATCCATCCGCCCGTCACGCCCTGTTCTTTCATCCAGCGCGGAACAGATTCTTCGACAGTCACTCCGCAAATGACGCGAGTCAGACCCCATTCGATCAATGTTGACCCCGTCGCGTAGGGCGCAATGTGGTTTTGAAATCGAATCGCCCGCAATTGATCAGCGCAGCGACCATCCGTGCGCTGGGAGAGTGTTCGAGCCGTCGTTTCAAGTGCAACCATGGGCAAGATGCTAGCGGGGCACAATAACGGCGGCAACGTTGAATTGGTCTTTTCAGTTTTTAGTGATGACAGCCGGTTGGTCTTGACCATTTGGAGGACGTTTCTTAGTCTCGGAAAAACTGAGCTATGGGAATCGTGGATTTTACGCAAAGACACAAATCTTAAGATCCGTGTCTTTTTTTGTTGAACGGTTCAGCTCAGGCATCAAAGGAACAAATCATGGCCAAAGGGAGAGTGAAATGGTTCGATAACAGGCGGGGTTTGGGTTTCATTGTGCAAGAAACGGGGTTGGACGTTTTTGTGCACCACACCGACATCAATGAAAAAGGCTTCAAAACGTTGCACGAAGGTGACATCGTGAGCTACAATTTGATTTTCACAGAAAAGGGACCAAAGGCTCAAGGAGTGCAACGGGTTAAGGGAGAGAAGTAGTTTCTAAAAAAGTTCGCTGAAGACGTTGTTCGCTCTATATTGCGAGCAACAAATGTTCGGCGAAGCGTTCCAGTCTTCAGTCTCCAGCTTGTATGTGCATGTTCCCTTCTGCGCGCAGAAGTGTGAATACTGCGCATTTTTTTCCGAAGCGGCAAAGGGCGAAACCGTTAACCGCTTTATCGATGCATTGGTCCGCGAAATGGAATTAACTGCGTCCGACTTAAATCCCGAAACCATTTTCTTTGGTGGCGGCACCCCCTCGCTCCTCAACGTGCGGCAATGGGAAACCGTTTTGTCCGTCATGCACCAACTCAAACTGAACAACGCACCTGAGTGGACTGTGGAATGCAATCCAGCGACGGTCTCCCTGGAAAAAGCCAAACTGTTGCGGAGTTACGGTGTGAACCGAATTTCGATGGGCGTTCAATCGCTCGATGCAAATCTGCTGGATCGGTTGGGCCGCGTCCATAGCCGCGAAATGGTTTTCAAATCGTTTGACACTTTGCGCGCTGCTGGTTTTGAAAATATCAACGTGGATTTGATGTTTGCGATTCCCGGCCAGACGATGGCCATCTGGAAAGAGACTTTAACGGAAGCGGTGGCACTTGGGAGCGAACATCTCTCCTGTTACGAAGTCATCTATGAGGAGGACACGCCACTCTACCAGCAATTGAAGGCTGGAGAGTTTGATGTTAACGAAGAGTTAGCCTGTTCGATGTATGAAGAGTTGTTGAACGTGGCAAATGCGAATGGTTTTCAGCAATATGAGATCGCTAATTTCGCCCGAAATCGCTCCAAATCTTCCAGTGAAATTCCTGATTATGCCTGCAAACATAATGTAAATTATTGGCGCGGTGGTTCGTTTTACGGCCTCGGCCCAAGTGCATCAGGATACGTTCGCGGTGTGCGGACGAAGAACTGGTCCAACACTAAGCTCTATTGTGAACAGCTCGAGAAGGGTCATCGCGCAATTGAGTCGCGCGAAGAGTTGGCCCCACTTTCGCGTGCTGGCGAGTTGGCCGCGTTCGGTTTGCGAATGACGTCCGGTTGGCCGCTCATGGAATTTCTGAAACGCACCGGATTCGATCTTCGATCGGAATGGAAAGCCGAAATTGCGCAGATGGTTGGCTTGGGCTACGCGAGATTGGATGAGTATAAATTTCAACTTACTTCTCGTGGCTTGCGCTACGCGGACTGGGCTGCGGAACGCTTCCTCAGGATTTAACTACTGTGGTAGTGGAGGCAACGGCGGAATGGCTTGGCCCGATTGTTGCGCTTGTGCCTGCTGAATTTCCATCAAAGCTCTTTGAGCGACAGGATCCATAGGGGCTTCAGGCGCTGTCACAGCCGCACTTGGTGGCACGCGCAGGTTTCGAGTCGGAATCGTTCTCAAGCCACCTTCGGAGGGTTGGCCCAAACCCGAATGGGCTGTCCCTACAGATGACCCACTTCCACCCGTGACGGTCACACCTCTGCCGGCAGAGCCATAAGAACCTGCATTTGCCCCTCCATAATTAGCATTTCCTCCATTGTATAGAACTGCTGGCTGCGGGGGAACAACGCCGGTGTTCACCGCTGCAACCGGAGCAGGAGCGGGCACCCCAGGGGCGGATACCGCTTTTGGCGCATTATTTGTGAACGAGAGAATCATGGGATTCCCGGAATTTTTTATTTTTACCTCTTTCATTTCTTCCGAAATGCTGACGACTTCCAAAAAATCCTGTCCCTGATTCTCGCCCAAGGTAAAATAAAGTGGGAGGTCTTTTGAACCTGCTTTCGGCGGAACGATGATGTAAGCCTTCTTTTCTCCTCCGACGCGCGCAATGCCTGAAAGTTCGAGCTTTCGATCCAGTGGATCATTGGTGGGAGTTATAGAGGGAGGTGGTGGCGGCGAAGTCAGCCGGAAAATATTTCGTTCAACAATCATGTTGTAACGATCGTCCGGCGTGATCGCTTGCGAGCTAAAAGCAGGCCCAAGCACCGCCAACAGTAAAAGGTATTTTCCGGTCGGATTCATAGTGTGAATATATACAATAGTTCGATTAACACCATCGGTATTTCAAAGTTGCAACCAAAACGAAAAAACCCGCCAGAAATTTTTCCGGCGGGTTTTTGTGATCCAAACCTCTTAGTAGGCGGCTTGCGCGCCTTTGGTGGAACGCTTTTGCATCCACGGCATCATGCTCCGCAAACGGGCCCCGACTTTTTCAATCGAATGGGTTTCGCCTTTTTTGAGCAAGGCGTTGTATTTTTTGTAACCGGTTTCGTATTCGCGTACCCAGCCTTTCGCAAATTTTCCGTTTTGAATATCTTTCAACGCAGCCTTCATCCGCTTCTTCACGCTGGCATCGATGATCTTTGGGCCGACCGAAACATCGCCCCACTTCGCGGTTTCGGAAATCGAGAAGCGCATCCCGCCGATCCCAGCTTCATTGATTAAATCAACGATGAGTTTCAATTCATGCAAACACTCGAAATAAGCCATCTCGGGTTGATAACCGGCTTCAACCAAAACTTCGTAACCGGCTTGGATCAACGCCGTTGCGCCGCCGCAGAGAACCGTCTGCTCACCGAATAAATCAGTTTCTGTTTCTTCTTTAAAGGTGGTCTCAATCACGCCAGCACGTGTGCCGCCGATCCCTTTCGCCCACGCCAGCGCGATTTTTTTGGCCTGCTTGCTCGGGTTTTGATAGATCGCGATCAAGGCAGGAACGCCTTTGCCTTCGGTGTATTGGCGGCGGACGATGTGTCCCGGCCCTTTTGGCGCGACCAAAATCACGTCCACATCTTTCGGCGGAACCACGGTTTTGAAATGAATCGCAAATCCGTGTGAGAACAACAATGTTTTCCCTTTGGTCAAATTGGGAGCAATGTCCTTCTCGAAAGCTTTTGGTTGTTTCGTGTCAGGAATGGCGACGAAAATGACGTCTGCGCGTTTGACTGCTTCGCTTGTTGTGACGACTTCAAAACCGCGCTCCTTGGCCACTGCGGCTGATTTGCTGCCTTCGTAAAGGCCGATAATCACCTTCAATCCACTCTCTTTGAGATTGAGCGCATGGGCGTGGCCTTGTGAGCCGAAGCCGAGTACCGCGAGAGTTTTACCTTTGAGAACGTTTAGATCCGCGTCTTTATCCGAATATACTTTTGCAGGCATTGTATTATTTAGTTAGTTGATTTGAGAGAGTGCAGGAATTTTGGAGTGAAAATTATTTCCGCGGAAGCGCCACCTTCCCGGTGCGGGTCAACTCAGTGATGCCGAAGGTTTTCATCAGCACAATAAATTTTTCGATTTTGCTTTCGTTGCCAGTCAGTTCAATCGTCAACGCTTTCGGTTGCACATCGACAATCTTGGCGCGAAAAATATCAGCGATCTGCATGATCTCGGCACGCGTTTTGGAATCCACGCCGACCTTCACGAGAATCAATTCGCGATCGACAAATTCGCCTTCGCGGAAATCGCGCACTTCCAAAACATCGACGAGCTTATTGAGCTGTTTGACGATTTGATCGAGCGTCGCGTCATCGCCCCGTGTGACAATCGTCATGCGCGAGGTGTCTGCGTCCTGCGTCGGCGCCACGTTTAACGTGTCAATGTTATAGCCGCGTCCGCTGAAAAGGCCCGCAACACGCGTGAGCACGCCGAATTTATTTTCCACCAGAACTGAAATAGTGTGTCGCATAAAATTCCGTCGAAACGGGGCGAAAACCTAACAACGCGGTCGTGGACGGTCAATTTGCAATTTTTACTCGCAGGCTGAAGTCTGCTTTACTTGAATTTGGCGTAGATCAGTGTGATGAGCTTAACTCTTCTTTAGATCAATCGAAAAAACTTGGGACGGTAATCCGGAATGTTCGTCGAAGTCACAGGCCGTCTCAACGCCCGTAAGCGCAATTTTATCGGGAGTGTCATACAAATTATAAACCGAATTCATCGCGCCTAAAGCGAAGCGAGAACCTGAGCCGTTCGCCCAAAATCTTTTATATTCGCTCACTTCCCGGAAGCCATTGATTTCAAAAATTCCGCTTGGGGCTAAAATCATGCATTTCAATTGGCTTGATTCCACTGGCTGGTCGTCGTTTTCACGCGTGTCTAAAAAGTAATCTTCTTTGAGCCTCGCATGGAGTTTACGAAATGTTTCAAAAATATGTTTTCTGGAGCGAAAATCCAAGTCGCGAGGAAAGCGATCAATTATACTTTCAAATATATTGTGCATTCCGGCCCAACCCGTAATTCCAATGTAAGCGTCATTGAACTGAATAATCTTGTGATGATTTAAGATGTTTTCAGCCGACACCTTGATTTTGTCTTCAGAAGACATGCTATCCGCAGCAATCGCAGCGCAGTTACCCTTTCGAACAATCACCAGAGTTGACATATTTCCCTATCTACTTGATTGCGGACACAATCAAAAGAACGGATTATTCGCCTTTTCTTCCGCAACCGTGGTCATCGGTCCGTGTCCGGGACAAATCAAAGTCTCTGCTGGCAACGAAAAAATATTCTCACGCACTTTTTCCTTCGCCAAATCCCACGAATCATTTCCGCGCCCAATCGACCCGGCGAAAATTGCGTCGCCGACAATGGCCACGTGCGGCGCGTCTTCCGACCAGTTGCCGACAATATAAGTCACGCCATCTTCCGCATGACCTGGGGTCTCGCGATTGGTGATCCGCAAATTGCCGAGATGCACAAAGTCATTGGCCCGATTGCGGTTTTGGGGTGGAGCAGTTTTCGAGTTCGTGTGCAGATGAATCTTTGGGAATTTTTCG
>JBKJOA010000032.1:0-4303 GCA_046593365.1 Limisphaerales bacterium | reverse complement strand
CTTGGCGAAAAAGGTTTAAAGATGCTGGCCAAAGCGCGCAAAGAAACCGGCCTCGCGATCATCACTGAACTGTTGTCCGAACAACACGCCCAGATGGTCGCTGAATACGCGGACATTTTGCAAATCGGCGCGCGCAATTGTCAGAATTTTCAATTGCTCATCGCTGCCGCGAAAACCGGCAAACCCGTTTTGCTCAAGCGCGGTCTCTCCATGAAAATTGAGGAATGGCTGCTCGCCGGTGAATACGTTTTGGCCAACGACAACGCGAACCTGATGTTCTGCGAACGCGGCATCCGTACATTCGAGACTTACACGCGCAACACGCTCGACCTTTCCACGATTCCGATCATCAAAAAAGAATCGCACTGCCCTATCGTCATCGATCCGAGTCAGGGCGCGGGCCGTTCCGATCTCGTTGTCTCGATGTGCAAAGGCGCAGTTGCAATGGGCGCGGACGCGTTGCTCATTGAAGTGCATCCAAACCCTGCCGAAGCCTGGAGCGACGGCGCGCAACAGGTCACGTTGGAAGCCTTTGCAAAATTGATGGAAGAAATAAAGCCGTTTATCGCCGCAGCGGGAAGGGAATAATTCAATTCGCATTGCGCGGTCACTGTCTGAGAAAGGGATACTAAGGGCGGAAATGATCCCGTATAGCACCTATCTCTGGCGGGTGCGGCTTCGACTCATTTTGCACCCGCCAGAGCAGGTGCTACCCAGTCGGAAGCTTTCAACACCTTCATCCGTAAAGCGGAAGCGCATCGAGGGTGAAGTTGGGGAAAATCTGATTGAGCCGGTTGTCGGCACCGTGGCGCTGCAGGATTGGAGCGAGCACGTTGCGGTAGTTCGTCATCACGGGAAGATCCCCCGGACCTTCGAGGACATCGCGACTTAAGCCGGGCCATTTTCCCAGCACGCGACCGCCTTTGATCCCACCGCCCATGGCAAACATCACGCTGCCTCGGCCGTGATCGGTGCCGAACGCCGAATTCTCCTCCACCCGCCGCCCGAATTCGGTCATCACCACCACCGTCGTGTGCTTCATTTCCGGGCCGAGGTCTTGATAGAAGGTCGCCATGCCTTTGGCCAATCGCGTCATCAGCGGGTCCATGATTGTGGACTGGCCGAAGTGGGAATCCCATCCCTCCAAATCCACCGACGCCGCCTGCAAGCCAACTCGTGCCTTGATGAGCCGCGCGATTTCTCGCAGGCTGAGCGAAAATTCATCGCGACCGTAATCCGCGCCGTTCGCTGGTTGATACGCTGTGTTGCGAAGCTGTCGGACTCGGTGTAGCGCAGCGAACGTGTCACGTCCCGCATCTGCAAGAATACCAGTTTGCATCCCATACAATTTCGCGAGCGCGGCGCTGAGACGAGGCTGGTCGTCGCCCAGGGAAAAGTTATCGAGCGACTGCAAAACGGTCGTAGCCGGAGCGCCCCGCAAACATTCAGGAATAGCCTTTCCCAACGCGACTGCGGTCAGCGGGCCATTGTTCGCGCTCGGCTGCGCACGAAGAAATCGTCCAAGCCAGCCACCGCCGGTTATTCCGCCGTGCTCCATCAAATCCTGCGCCTCAAAATGGGAGCGCGTATCGTCCTCCGACCCCGCTGCGTGGATGACCGCCAGCGCGCCATCTTTGTAGGCCGTTTCCAATGGCTTCAACAATGGATTCAATCCATAAAAACCATCAAGCGGCACGGCGTCTTTTTTGGAAATGGCAATGCGTGGACGCGCCCGATAATAACCGTCGTCTCCCAACGGCGCGACGAGGTTCAATCCATCCGCTCCGCCGCGCAGAAACACTACGACCAACGTCCGGCGCTCATCGCCGTTACCTGTTAAAAAACTTTGGACTTCGGCCATATCAACACCTTTGAAAGGCGGGCGAAGCCAGCATCAAAGCCAGTCCCGCGCCCGATTCATGGTAGGCTTGCGATTCGTCCGTCGAAGGCTTGCGGCCCAGGAGGTGCGACATCAAACCGGCATCGCCGCCGAAACTTTTCCGTAGCGCCTCGACCTCTATTTTCGTGCCCTTGATTTTATTTTCGCTTAACCCCAGCGCGAAATTCCAGCGCCAAAGCAGCGTTCCCATCCACGGCGCTTCCTCCTCTGGATAACCATCGGGCGTGGGATAGTTGAACGGCGCGTGCCCCATGCGTCGCAGGTAATCGACAATTTCCATTCCCGCGTCGGTGCTGGCTCCGGTGGCGCGTAAGGCGGAGACGATGTAATTGAACGGCCGCTTGAATTTGTTCCCGCGTTGCTGGCGAAACTCTTCCGTGGCAAAAAGCGCGCGTAACGTGGTGCGAATGTCACCGCCGCTTTGAGTGAAAGCCGCCGCGACCGTTTGCACCGCGCTGGCGGGCGGTTCGTCGGCAATGAAGCGCCGGCAAAGTTTGCTGCACAGATGCCAAGCCGTGGACGGATGGCCCGTGACGATTTGCAGGACGCGATCCAATTCGTTTTGGCCAAGCCGTTCACGCTCTGCTTTGCCCAGGTGGAAAGGAATCGCAGAAATCTTTTGACCGAGAATTTCCTTGTCGCCGCAATCGTGATGCTGGAGTTGAAATTCAACCTTACCGATTTCGAAGTACGGTTTTTGATTGGTGGAGCGAACCGTCCAACCCGAGAGGGAGCGGGCCACTTCCATCACATCCTTTTGAGTATAGCCGCCGTGGACGCCCAGCGTGTGGAGTTCCAATAATTCGCGCGCATAATTCTCGTTCGGCTTTTCTGCCATGTTCTCCCGCCGATTGACGCGGCCATCGAGATACCAAAGCATCGCCGGACTGAGCGCCGAAGCGCGGAGCATCGCCGGAAATTGTCCGAGCGCATGTTTGCGAATCACCTCGCGGTCGTCCGCTACTTTGAGCCATTTGCAGTCGCCTTTGGAGGGATCAATGTTGAAATGGTCCGACCAGAACTGGACCATTACTTCGTATAACTGCCGCTCGGAAAACACCGCGCAAGCCAGCGCACCGCGCATCAGTTCGTCGTGAAGTAATTTGTCTTGGTACTCGAACAACTCACCGAGCGGTTCCTTGAGCGTTTCAAACCGGCGCACGGCATATTCGCCCGCTTCGTCGTCGATTCGTTCGGGATTTAATTGCTGTTCGATGTAGGCCGTCGCAGCCAGTTCGGGAGTCGCTCCCAATTTTTTTAAACGCGCGTAATCACCGGGCCGTGGGCCGAATGCAACACGATTCAACGCGTGAATAATTGGATCAATGGTCTCGGCGGCGGGAGGCTGAAATGGGCCGCCCTTCGTTTGCCCTTGGAGAAAGCGCAATTCGCGCGGCAACTGATCACAACCCACCACCGCCAGCAATGCCGCGCTGCTGCCGCCGACTTTTAAAAATGTCCGGCGGGAATGGTTCATCAGGTTGTTCCTGGGGCGGGCGTTAAAGTGAGGTCCGGCGGCGGCGCGGGCGTTGACGCTTTAGACGCTTTCATACTGAGCAGGAATGAGCCAAGCCCGCTGACCAACGCCCAGATTGGAAGAACAATCCAGCCCACGAACGGCAGGAGAAAAGTCAGGGCAAGGAGGATGCCGCCACGCAAAACCCGTCGCCACGGCTGTAGTTCATCCAGCGGAGAAGGAAGCCCGGCACCAATCTTTGCGACCAAGCCCGCGGAGCCGACGAGGCCCAGCAGCGCTGGAATTACCATGAGCGTGACGCCCAAAAGTTTCAGCGCAGGATTGGGTAATTTGGAAATAGCCGCGCCGCCAATGACCGGAAGCGCCGCAACGGCCAAGCCTATCAGTGTGAGCTTCACTGGCTTGCCATAATGCTGTCGGGATCGTTCCACCATGGTCGGGAACAAAGCTTGCGCCACCAGCCAGTAACTGACGTAAACCGTCAGCACCCCGACCACAATCAGGAAAATTTTTAAAATATCGGCCATGATCATAAGTTGAATCCTCAGTGACTGGATGGTTGAGTCCGGCTCAGCGAGAGACGGCGTTCAGTTGCCAGCTATTTTTTGGTTTTGATGGTTATGAGTTAAACCGATTCACACCCTCCAGGCAAACCAGGATTGTTGGCCTGCGTAAATTAACAACACGCGGCGAGCGGGTTTTGTTTCAGCTTTCTGGCCAAGCGCGATGATTTCGGATCCCCCCTCTCCCGGGGAGTGCAGGGTGAGGGCGAGCAACCTTCTAACTGAATAATCTCGATTGAAGTTTGAACTCCAACTTGTGACACCGACTTCCAACATTTGCCAATTCATCCGTCCTTGTGTAACTACTTCCTCGAATGACAACGCCGAACGCTGATTCCGCCAACAATTCCACCGCGCAAACCG
>JBKJOA010000503.1:0-2604 GCA_046593365.1 Limisphaerales bacterium | reverse complement strand
CTTGGAGGGCGATCGAATCACCGTGTGGAACAGCACGAACGGCCTGTCGCACGACTCAGTCCTGGCGCTGCATGAGGGTCGTGACGGAACGCTCTGGGCCGGGATGGATTTGGGTGGAGGATTGAACCGGCTCAAAGGTGACGGAAGTAATACCTTTCCCCTGACAGACGGTTTGATCAATGGTGCTGTCCGCGTCATTCACGAAGACCGTCAGGGGGCGCTTTGGGTCGGCACCAGGTATGGATTGAACGTGTTGCGGAATGGCAAATTCGAAACTTACACCACCACGAATGGGCTGGTGGGGAATGATGTGATGGCGATTTGTGAAGATGGTGAAGGAAATCTTTGGATCGGGACGGACCAGGGATTGAGTCGTTGGGACAAGGGGAAGTTCAAAAGTTTTACCACGCGCGAAGGGCTGTCGCAGAATGCCGTGAATGCCATTTATGAAGACCCAGATCACACGCTTTGGATTGGGACCAAGAGCGGCGGTCTGAATCGGTTCAAGGCGGGCAAATTCACCGCCTACACGACCCGGCAGGGACTCTTCAGCGATGAAATTTACGAAATCATCGAGGACGATTTCGGCTATTTCTGGATGAGCTGCCGGAAAGGCATCTTTCGCGTCAGCAAGCAGGATCTGGACGATCTGGATGGCGGGAAAATCAAGATGGTCACCAGTGCTTCGTTCGGAAAAGTGGATGGGCTGGTGAGCGTCCAATGCAACGGCGTGGCGAAACCGGCGGGATGGAAAGCGGCGGATGGTCGGCTGTGGTTTCCCACCATCCGGGGAGCGGTGGCGGTCGAATCCAGAATTGAAACCAATGACCAACCTCCGCCAGTGATGATTGAAGAGGTGCTGGCGGATCAACGTCCGCTGCGATCTGTCGGGTCTGTAGCAATAGACGCGTCACGCTTAACCGTTCCGCCGGGCCGGGGCGAACTGGAAATTCATTTCACCGCTCTCAGCTTTCAAGCACCCGAGAAAAACCGTTTCAAATATACCCTCGAGGGAATCGATTCTGGATGGATTAACGCGGGCGGCGGCCGCATAGCCCATTACTACAACCTCGCGCCGGGCAGTTATCGGTTTCGAGTCATTGCTTGTAACAATGACGGCGTATGGAACCAAACTGGTGCCGCGGTGGCTTTCACGTTTCAGCCGCATGCGTGGCAGACCTGGTGGTTCAAGCTGGCGATCCTGTTGGTCGCCGGTTTGTTGCTCGGGACGTTTTACCGCTCACGCCTCACGCGGTTGCGCGCCATCGAGAATCTGCGGGTCCAGATCGCCGCAGATTTGCACGATGATGTGGGTGCACGCCTGACTAAAGTGGCGATGGTGACGGAATTGGTGAACGGCGAAACTCCGGCCACTGACCGCAACAAACCTCACATTCAAAACATCGCCCGTACGACCCACGAAATAATCCAGGCGATGGATGAAATCGTCTGGACGATCAATCCCAAGAACGACACGCTCGACCACCTCGCTGACTACATCTTTCAATATGCGCAGGATTATTTTCAAAACACCGGCGTCCGCTGCCGACTCGATTTTCCGGCGCATTTCCCCGACCATGGCGTTTCCACGGAAGAGCGCCACAATCTTTTCATGGCGGTGAAAGAGGCGTTGAACAATGTTTTAAAACACGCCGGCGCCAAGGAAGTTTTAATCAGCCTCGCGGTCGTGGGCGCTAAGCTTACCGTCACCATCAAGGACGATGGCTGCGGTTTCTCCCCCAACCTGGCGCGCCATTCCGGAAACGGTTTGACGAACATGAGAGAGCGGTTGGAGGGCATAGGGGGACGGCTCGTCTTGGAAAGCAAACCCGGTAGCGGCACGACGGCAACGATGGAGGCCAACGGAAAATGACCCACGAACCCGATGCGTCGGATACACATGTTCGTGCGGATTGGATAAAAGTCCGGGCTGTGACAAAATGACTTTAGACCAGACTGATTGTGGCAATTAAAGTTTCTATCATAGAGGACGACGACTGGATTCGGGAGAATCTGGCGATCCAGATTGGACAATCAAAAATTTTTTCCTGCACTGGCTGTTACCGGACCGGCGAGGAAGCCATAAATCTTATCGCCGGAAACGTTCCCGACGTCGTCCTTATGGACATCAACCTGCCGAAAATGAACGGCATCGAATGTGTCCGCAAACTGAAGGCGCTCGTTCCCTCCGCCCACGTCCTCATGCTTACCGTCTATGAGGACAGCGACAAAATTTTCGATTCCCTATTGGCCGGCGCGAGCGGCTACTTGTTGAAACGGACGCCGCAAACGGAAATCTTTGAAGCCATTGCCGACGTGTATCGCGGCAATTCTCCCATGACCGGCCATATCGCCCGCAAAGTCGTTCAATACTTTAATCAGCGTGGCAACTTCGAAACGGAAATCGAGAAACTCTCGAAACGCGAACGAGAAGTTCTTGATCATCTCTCTCGCGGAATTCCTTACAAGGAAATTGCCGATGTTCTATTGCTGAGCATTGACACGGTGCGGATGCACATCAAAAGCATCTACGGCAAGCTCCATGTCCATTCGCGGGGCGAAGCGGTGGCGAAATATCTTCGGAAGTAAAGGGAGTGCGGGCTT
>JBKJOA010000182.1:0-25764 GCA_046593365.1 Limisphaerales bacterium | reverse complement strand
GCCAAACTATTCACCAACCAAGCCGGAACGATTCAATTCAGCGGTTTGGGGAGCGCAGTCGCCATGGGGAAGATTTTCGTCCATCGGTCGGATTCATCAGGTTGAATTCTTCCGCCAGAGTCCGTCCTCCTCCCCATACCCTCCGACCTGTCCCGGTGCGATAAAGCTTCGCCATCGGTGTTTTAAGAGCGTGTTTTAAAAATGGGTGGCACGGGCAACTTGCCCGTGCCGGTCGGCGACTCGCCGACCGGAAGGGCAGAAGCCGTTTGAAAAAATCTGCGTCTTTGTTTGAAAAGAACGCCTTTTCCCGTTCCGTCGGGCGGGGTCGCCCGACGGCACAGGCGAGTCTCCTGTGCTACCCAAATCATTTTCAAAATACGCTCTCAGGAATTGTAACCTTTCCCCGATTCATCCGGTGTAACTGGTGAAACGCATTAACACGACCTTCATTAAACCTATGAAAACATCAATTAAGAATCTACTCCTCCTGCCTGCGCTCATCACCGGTTTTGGCTTTTTACCAATTGACCGGGTAACGGCCCAGACCTTCACGACGGTGCATAACTTTTTGAGCAACACAGACGGAGCTTCACCGTTTGCCGAATTGATATTGTCAGGAAATACTTTGTACGGAACAACCATTCTCGGCGGAAATTTTGGCCTTGGCATGGCGTTCGCCGTTCAACCCGATGGTAACGGATTTACCAATCTGCACAGTTTCACTGCCGGTAGCGACGGGGGACTTCCGGTCGCTGGATTGATAAAAGATTCTTCGGGCACGACCCTGTATGGGACCGCACGAATTGGCGGCTCGGGCAGCGGCACGATTTTCGCCCTGGGCACGAATGGCCTGGGCTTCACGAACCTGCACAGTTTCACCAGCGCCAGCGATGGGGCGGACCCGCAAGCTGGTTTGGTTTTGTCGGGCAACACCTTGTATGGGACGGCACTGGCTGGCGGCAGTTCGGGCAAAGGCACGGTCTTCTCCGTGCATACGGATGGGACGGGTTTTACGAACCTGCATAGTTTCACGAGTGCCACCGACGGAGAGAATCCGCAGGCCAGTCTGGTCTTGTTAGGCAACACGCTGTATGGGACGGCCCAGGGCGGCGGCAGTGGAAGCCGTGGGACAGTCTTCGCCATCAACACTAATGGTACCGGTTTTACGAACCTGCATAGTTTTACGCCAACTCCCAGCGGCATTAACAACGACGGAGCGAATCCGGTTGCTGGATTAATTGCATCGGGCAACACATTGTATGGAACGGCGCAGAACGGTGGCAGTTCGGGTTTTGGAGTTGTGTTTGCTCTCAATTCCGACGGCACCGGCTTTACGAACCTGCATAGTTTCTTCACTGCCAGCGACGGGGCTCATCCGATGGCCGGTTTGCTTCTATCGGGTAACACTTTGTACGGCACGGCGTTTTTTGGCGGGAGTGCTGACAACGGCACTGTGTTCGCTCTCAAAACGAATGGCACAGGTTTTACCAACCTGCATAGTTTCACTGTTCTCAACAATTCCACCAACAGCGACGGAGTTCATCCCAGGGCCGGATTAATTTTATCGGGAAACACCCTCTTCGGAACGGCGCAGACCGGCGGCAATTTGGGCGATGGCACGGTGTTCAGCATCTCATTGGGTGCAGTTAGCGCGCCACAACTGACGATTATCGCTTTGGGAGCCAATGTCATCTTGACGTGGACCAATACCGCCGGGTTCACATTGCAATCAGCGCCCTCGGTCACCGGCGCGTTCACCAACATCGTTCCCACTGCGACGAGTCCTTTCACCAATTCAATCTCCGGCGGGCAAAGATTTTTTCGGTTAAGCCAGTAATCAAAAGAAAGACAACTATGAAAACATCTATCAAAAACCGATTCATCCTGACCGCGCTGATGGCCGGTCTGGCCTTAATCTCGCCGGGTCGCGTGACGGCGCAGACTTTCACAACCCTACATAATTTCCTCGCCATTGCCAGCGACGGAGGGAATCCGTTTGCCGGAGTGATCTTATCGAGCAATACCCTGTACGGGACAACAAGGTTTGGCGGCAGTTCAGGCGTTGGCACAATATTTAAGGTCAACACCAATGGCGCGGGTTTCACGAACCTTCATAGTTTTGTTAGCGCCAGCGATGGCGCACAACCGTATGCCAAATTAATTCTAGCGGGCAACCGGCTGTATGGAACAGCGTATCTGGGCGGCATTTCGAGCAAAGGTTCACTCTTCGCCGTCAACATTGATGGCACCGGGTTTACGAATCTGCACAGTTTCACGGCAACCTCCGTTTCTAGTCCTTTCACCAACGGCGATGGGGCGTTGCCGTTTGCTGGCTTGGTTCTATCAGGGAACACTCTTTACGGAGCGGCCGAGGCAGGTGGAAGTTTCGGCAAAGGGACGGTCTTCGCCATCAACACCAATGGAGCTGGATTTACAAACCTGCATAGTTTCGCTGGCAACCCAATCGACGGAGCTAATCCGGAGGGTGACTTGATTGTATCCGGCAATACCCTTTACGGAACGACGAGTAGTGGCGGAAGTTCGGGCAGGGGCACGGTCTTCGCTGTAAAAACAGACGGAACGGGTTTTACGAACCTGTATAGTTTTACGTCGCCCACCGCTTCAACCAACAGCGACGGATATAACCCATATGCCGCATTGCTTTTAACGGGCAACACCCTGTATGGGACGGCGACTGTGGGTGGCAGTTCGGGCAACGGAACGATCTTCGCCATCAATACCAATGGCACGGCGTTTACTAATCTGCATAGTTTCTCGGCACTCAATAGTCTTACGAATAACGACGGGGCGAATCCTGTGTGCGTTTTATCTCTGTCGGGCAACACCCTGTATGGGACGGCGAGTGTTGGCGGCAGTTTGGGCAAAGGGACGGTGTTTGCCCTCAACACCAATGGCACGAGTTTTACGATCCTGCATAGTTTCATGGCAACCTCTGGCGTTAGTTCAACCAACAGCGACGGAACTCTTCCAAGTTCCGGATTAATTTTATCCGACAACACCTTGTATGGGACAGCGGCTCGTGGCGGCACTTCGGGCGCGGGAACGGTGTTCAGTCTTACCTTGCCGCCGCCGCAACTGACCATCATTCGTTCTGGAGCAAATGTTATTTTGACGTGGCCGACCAATCCCGCAGGATTCACTTTGCAATCCGCGCCCGCCATCTCCGGCACATTCACCAACATTATTCCCGCTGCGACGAGTCCTTTCACGAATTCCATCACCGGCACACAGCAGTTTTACCGGTTAAGCCAATAGTTTCATAAATAAACGGAGCGCGGCTGATGCTCCACACGCAGCCGCGTTCCACAAAATTCAAATCACGACGCTGCCGGTTATCCTTTACTTTAAAATTATTTTATATCCCACAAAATCCGTTCATTTCGTTTCGCGCTGTTGTGAAGCATTTGTGAAAATTATCTTTGAAAGAAAAATGGCGAAGGCATAATTTCAGGCATGCCGAATTCTTCTGAAAAAAAGAAAAAATCAGCCATCATTCTCGGTTTTGGATTGGATTCTGACGGACACAAACGAGTCACCACCGGATCGAACTTCGCACTCGTCGGTGGCACGGAGGAAACGCACGAAGGCATGACCGAGAAAGTAATAAAAATTAACGAGAAGCTCGCTTCCAAAGGCAAGCAACTCAACGAAATCAGCAACGAAGAGTTTGACGAGATTGCTGATTCCATCGGGTTGAAAAAAAACCGCAACTAACCTGCCCCAATTTGCCGATGAAAAAATTTACAACCCTTCTCTGGGCGATTGTTTGTATTTGCTGTTTTGTAATCTTGGGAAACCGTCTCAACGCACAGATAAACGGCATCGAACCAGTCACGGCAGAATCAGATGCGCAGGCTGTTTTGCGCTCTAATCTTCATCTTCAAGAGCAGTTGAACACCGCGCTGCGGGCGATTGAACAGGCGCGACAGGACTCTGAAGCTTCCGCTAGAAAGAACGCTGATGTTTTTGCTGAACGAATGAATTCCGTTGAAAAAAATCTCAGCCTCCAGCGCGACCGCGACCTGGAAACAATGCGTCATTCAAATCAGTTCGTGTTGATGGCCGCTTCGGTCCTCGCGGGGGTCGGGATTTTAGCATTGCTCGGCACAACTTATTTTCAAATCCGCGCCATGAATCGCATGGCCGAGATCGGCACTCTTGTTTCGACGCACTTTCCGGTTGAAACGCGGCGCGCCTTAAGTGAGGGAAATTCCATCGTGCCGACTCGCCTCAATTCCGCCGAGCAGGCTAGCGCACGGCTTCTCGCCACCATCGAGCACCTGGAAAAACGTATTCATGAACTGGACTCCACGACCCAGCCCGCGACCGCAACGCTGAACCACGGAAAAAATGAGTTTGCGAATAAAATGGAGTCTTCCAACGACGTTCTGGCTCTCCTGGCCAAGGGGGAAACGTTGTTGGGCGAGGGCGATGCTGAAAAAGCGCTGGTTTGTTTCGAGGAAGCGCTGGCAGTCGAGCCGATGAACACCGATTTGTTTTTGAAAAAAGGTTCCGCCCTGGAAGCTCTTCGCAGAATGCCTGAAGCCATCGAAATTTATGATCGCGCCATTGCCACTGACCCGTCGATGACCGTCGCGTATCTCTACAAAGGTGGCGCTTTGAACCGGTTGCAACGATTCACCGAAGCGATGGAATGCTACGAACAGGCATTGCGCACGCATCCGAAGAACACCGCCGCTTGATCATCTTTGCCCGCTGGCTTGCTGCGATTTCGCCCACTCTAAATTTTGCCGTGCCTCGCGAATTTTGGCGCGGATCAATTCACGATTCTCTTCCTCCGCAGCCGCTAATTCTTTTTCCAATTCAGCAATCCGCTGCTCGTAAGCTGCCTGGCGCGTTTGTAATCGATGATTGATCTGGTCGAGGCGCTGTTCCAGGTCGGCGAGCTGTTCGGTGCCGGTTTCCTGCGTGCGAATCAATTCCGAACGTTGCGTAATCAAACCGCGCACCAGCCGATTCATCAAGCCGCGGACGAGGTGTGGAATCAAGTGGGCGCGGAGTTCATCGTTGACGTGCTGGCTGGGTAAAACCAAAACATTGGATGCTCCGGCGGGGTTTTGTCGCGCGCGAAAAGCGGACCGGATCCAAATCGCGATCGCGCCAAGGCAGCACAAACCGGCCAACGTCCAAAGCAAAATCTCTTTTAGCCGCAGCGTCGCAACTACTGGCTTTTGGATGTTCAATCCATCGAGCGCCGCCTGGCTTTTGGCGTCGATCTTTTGTCCTGCCTTCACGATCACCTGACCCGCTTCATACGGAGCTAATATCCAAATACTGTTGGTTTTCTCTGCCTGTATTTTCCCGGTCAGTTCCGCATCGAAAACGCAATTTGCGGTGATGAGATTCGTCAGAAATTTTGCCACAGCGCGATCTTCTCGTGGAAAACTCGAGAGCAAAACATTTCGAGCTTTCCAGACCATGATCGAGTTGGTTCGACGGATCAGCTGGCTCTGCTGTTTGAGCGCTTCCCCGCTGGGATTCGGTTCCGTCCCCAAGAGAATCCGGAGTTGGGTCGAACCGCCTTTGGGTAGCGGCGGCAATCCGCCTTGCCTCAGGTACTGGTCGGTGGTCAGGCGTAATTCCAGGCCAAGCTCTTTTAGATATTCCTCTTTCGCATCGCCCAGCGCCCATGCTTTTGCCAGATCTTTGCTGACGGGAAACGACGTATTCTCTTGCAGCGACTTATAGGCGGTGTTGAAGCGCGGTTTTTTAAAGTCGTTCGTGGTTAAAGTCCGTGTTTTGAAACTGGCCTCAATCGCATCCAGGAACTTTTCGCGCGCAAAGACAAACTCCGTGCTGAGTTTGCCGAGCGTTTGATCGGAAACGGCTGGATTGAAACGAAAGACCAACGGGATTTTCCCCGACTGTTTTTCACGCTCCGCGTCCGTTTCCACACGATCCACGACTGAGATTCTCCTTGGCGCCAGAATATCTTTCTGGGCGATATCACCGACGAGATAGGAACTGGACGTGAGCTGTTTACGGGACGAATTCTGAAACGCAAAAAAAGCGGCGGCGGTTCCGGTGAAAAGCAGGGCGGCAACAAAAATGGTTGATCGATTCAAAAACTTTGGCGCGTTCATTTCTGGTAGCGAGCGGACGCAATCCTAGAAAACTTACGCCTCGGAGACAAGGGTTCTCTCGAAAAAGATTGGATTGCAGCGCGGACTTTACGCATATTCGCAGGCACATGAAGTCAATGACGGGATACGGGCGCGGTGAATGCGCTCAAAACGGATTTAAAATCACGGTCGAACTCAGTTCGGTCAACCGCAAGCAAAGCGAAATCTCCATCAATTTGCCGCGCGAACTTGAAGTGCTCGAAGCGCAAGTCCGTGACGAAATCAACAAGTGCATTTCGCGCGGGCGTTTGAGCGTGCGCGTCTCAATGCATTCGGCGGGTAATCCCGCGAGCAAATTGCGCGTCAATGTTGCTCTGGCGAAAAGTTACGCGAAAGAGTTCGGCAAACTTTCCAAGGCGTTGAAACTTTCTGATCCGGTGACGCTGGATTTGCTGATTCGTTCTCCCGGTGTTTTGCAGGCGGATGAAGATATTGGCGACGCGGAAGATTTTTGGCCGGCGGTCAACAAAGCTTTGCAAGCAGCACTCACGTCGTTGCTGAAAATGCGTTCGAGAGAAGGCGCGCATCTGGCGAAAGATATGACGGCGCGGATGAACACGATTCAAAAAGCGTTTTCGCAAATTCAAAAACAAGCGCCGGAAGTGCAGAAGTGGTATCGCGATCAACTCATTCAACGCGTGAAAAATGCCGGGCTGGAAGTTCCCGCGCTGGATGACGAACGGCTGATAAAAGAAGTCGTTTATTTTGCGGATCGCTCGGATATTTCTGAGGAATTGACCCGGCTGGAAAGTCATTTTCAACAATTCGACGATTCTCTGAAATCAACGGAACCGGTGGGCCGCACGCTCGATTTTCTCGCGCAGGAAATGAATCGCGAAGTCAACACGATCGGGTCGAAGGCGAACAACGCCTTGATCTCGCGGGAAGTGGTGGTTTTAAAAGCGGAGCTGGAAAAATTTCGGGAACAAGTTCAGAACATGGAATAAGCATGTCCGACAAACACTCCAGTCCGTTGCTCATCGTTGTTTCCGCTCCGTCCGGCGGCGGCAAGACGACCTTGTGCGAACAGTTGCTCTCAAAACATCCGAGCATGACGCGCGCTGTGACTTGCACCACGCGGCCCCCGCGGGAAGGCGAGCAAGACGGAGTGGCCTATTATTTTCTGGATGCGGGATCGTTTTTGAAACGGGTTCAAGCCGGAAACTTTTTGGAGCACGCGACGGTTTACGGAAACAGCTACGGAATCTTGAAATCCGAAGTGCTCAACAAATTGCGCCAGGGCAAAGATGTTTTGCTGAATATCGATGTGCAAGGCGCGGCCACGGTGCGCGAAAAAGCCGCCGAAGACGAAGAACTCAAACGCGCGCTGGTCAGTGTTTTTTTAACCACCGCCACGTTCGCGGAATTGGAAGAAAGGCTGAAACGGCGCGGACAGGATTCCAACGCCACCATCCAAAAGCGGCTGAGCGTTGCGCGGCAGGAAATCGCGCAGTGGAAAAATTTCGATTACCTTCTGATCAGCACAACGATTCAGGAGGATTTGCGGAGAATGCAGTCGATTATTGAGGCGGAAAAAATGCGGCAATGCCGCGCGCATCTTTTGGATTGATGGAAACAAAAAATAACATTGTTCTGGCCGTGACCGGTTCGATCGCTGCCTACAAAGCGGCGGATTTGACGAGTCTGCTCTCCAAGGCCGATTGCAACGTTCATGTCGTCCTCACGACGGATGCGGCGAAATTCATTACTCCGCTGCCGTTCAAAACACTTTCCCGTAATCCCGTGGTTACGGATTTATACGATGAGGAAAACGGTTGGAAACCGACGCACATCAAATTGGCCGACGAAGCGGATCTCTTGCTCATTGCCCCCGCCACTGCAAATGTTTTGGCGAAACTGGCTCACGGAATTGCGGATGACGCGCTGACCTGCATCGCTCTGGCGCTGAATCCGAAAGCGAAGATTTTGATCGCGCCCGCCATGAACGGAAAAATGTGGAACCACGCGGCGACTCAACAAAATGTGAGCACTTTGAAATCGCGCGGAGTGGAATTTATGGGGCCGGAAGAGGGGATGCTTTCCTGCGGTTACGAAGGAATAGGACGGCTCTGGCCCATCGAAGAAATTGCCAAACGAAGTTTGGAGTTGTTGAGATAGTAGGGTGTATGAGGACCTTTGCCAGCCTGCAACTGAAGAAGTTAGCCCGGTTGGTTGTTTCGCCCGGACTCGAGCCAGCCATGCAGGCTGCACGCATCCAGACATTTCAGCGCGACATTATTCTTCCGATCAAATTTCTACTGATCCTCACGCTGGTTTATTATTTTTACTTTTCAAACTGGATAGATCAACCGCACCTCAACCGCGAAGTCGCGCTTGATACCGCCCGCCATTTTTTCCTGTTTTACGTGTTGGCGACGATTGCAAGCGGCGCGATCTTCCTCGCCGTGACCAGGCTTCCTTTGCAGGTCGTGCAATGGACGCTTTTTGTGCTTGGGTTGTTGGATGGACTTTTGTTTGCGTCGTTGACCATGATCGCCGGCGGTTTCGACAGCATTCTCTACTGGGTGTTTCTCGCGCTCATCCTTCACAATGCCATCAGCATTCCACTGGCGATGCCGCAAATTGTCCTCAATCTGCTGGTCTGTTTTTTTTACGTTATGGCGGGCGTGTTGGACGTCACGATCGCCGGTGGGGATGCGATTTTTGAGACTTGGGATGCCGGAACCCGGCACGCGCTTGATCTTGGGCACTCGGAAAGCACGACGGAATCTTTCATCCTTCGGGTGATTGTTTTGCTGCTGATGACCGTTTGCTGTTACGGCGTTCAAGCTTTGTTCGAGAAACAACGGCGCGCGGAAGAAGAGGCCGAGGAATCTGCCTTCCGCCAAGGGCAACTCCACGCCGCCGGGCGGCTGGCGGCGGAAATCGCGCACCAGATAAAAAATCCATTGAGCATCATTAACAATGTTTCTTTTTCGCTCCAGCGTTCGCTCAATGGAAAAGGTGCTGCACACGAACAGATTCAAATCATTCGCGACGAAGTGGAACGAGCGGATCGAATCATCACGGAATTAATGGGCTACGCTCAATTGGCGGAAGGCACCGTTGAGAAACTGAGCGTGACTGAAGAATTGGAGCGCGCGATTGCCCAGGTTTTTCCTGTGGCGGCGAAGTACGAGATCGAAATCAAACGCGATTACATGCCCGCACTTTCACCGATGTTGATGCAGCGGAATCATCTGGCCGAAATCTTCATAAATATTTTACAAAACGCCCGCGAGGCGATGAACGGGCGCGGGCAGTTGCAAATCTCCGCCGAGCACGGCCCGGATTATGCGGTGATGGTGACGATTGCCGACTCCGGGCCAGGGATTCCAAAAGATAAATTGGAAAGCATCTTTGAACCTTATTTCAGCATGAAAGAGAAAGGGAGCGGTCTTGGCCTGGCCATTGTCCGGCACAACGTGGAGATTTATGATGGCAGAGTGGCAGTCGAATCGGAGCTTGGAAAAGGCACGCGCTTTACGCTACGATTCCCCGCGAAGACATTGATGAAATTGAGTAAATGAGCATTGCCCCCCCACCGGTTTTGATCGTCGATGACGAAAAGAACATGCGCCTCTCCCTGAGTTCGATTTTGACGGACGAGGGGTATCGCACGCGCCTGGTGGAATCGGCTGAACAAGCGTTAAATCTTCTTGCGCAGGAGGAGTTTTTGATGGTGATCACCGACGCCCGGCTCGGCGGAATGAGCGGTTATGAATTTCTCCGGCAGAGCGTTAAAAGTTTCCCGGCCATTCCTGTGCTGATGATCACCGCTTACGCCACGGCCAAGCTGGCGGTGGAAGCGATTAAATCCGGTGCGATTGATTATTTAGCCAAGCCGTTCGCGCCGGAGGAACTTTTGCACGCCGTTGCCCGATGCGAAGAGCGACAACGTTTGTTGAAGGAAAATGCCGCATTTCGCGCCCGTAGCGTGGAGTCATACAGGCTTGAACAAATCATTGGAGAATCGCCTCAAATTAAGGAACTCCGTCGATTGATCCAGACAGTGGCGCCGACCAATGCGACCGTTTTAATCCTGGGCGAAAGCGGCACGGGCAAGGAATTAATTGCCGGGGCGCTGCACAGTTTAAGCCGGCGGCGAAACGCCAATTATGTTCGCATCAACTGCGCAGCGATCCCTGAAACTTTGTTGGAGAGCGAATTATTCGGTCATGAAAAGGGTGCCTTCACTGGCGCGCTGAAACAAAAACCCGGGCGCGTTGAAGAAGCCGACGGCGGCACGATCTTCCTCGACGAAATCGGTGATATGAGCCGTTCGCTGCAAGCCAAGCTGTTGCGCTTTTTGGAAGATGGGACGTTCAGCCGTGTCGGTGGCAATGAAGAATTGCGGGTTGACGTGCGGCTGATCGCTGCAACCAACCGTGATATTTTCGAGGCGATGCGACAGAATCAATTTCGTGAGGATTTATTTCATCGTTTGAACGTTGTGCAGTTTCGTCCGCCCCCTTTGCGCGAGCGTGCTCAGGATATTATTTTGTTGGCCCAGGAATTTCTGCGTCATTTTAATGCCGCCATGAAAAAGCAGGTGCGAACGCTTTCTCCCATGGCTCAGGAATATTTACTTTCACATTCCTGGCCCGGCAACGTGCGCAGCTTGCGCAATGTCATCGAGCGCGCCGTCATTTTGGAAACCACCACAGAAATTCAGGCCGCCAGCCTTCCAGATTTCAGAATGGAATCCGTTTTGAAAAAAGTGGAGGCACCCGCCGTTTCGCAAAATGATTCCCTCGACAATTTGACCGACAATTTTGAACGGCAAGTGATCACCAGTACCCTGGAGCAAAATCGATTTAATCTTTCAAAATGTGCTGAACAGTTAAAAATAAGCAGGCATGCTTTGCGGTATCGGATGCAGCGACTGAATATCATCGGGGCGTATGAATTAGAAACCATTGGGACCTCAAAGGAAATTTCGTGTTGAACGACATACTTAATCCAAACAAAGGCACGCTTTTGGCGGCACCCGGGACAGGCGCGGCGAATCACTTCCTTGGTTCTCAAGAAATGTATATTGTCTTTGGGATCATTGGATTGCTCATAGCGCTCCTCTTTTTTTGGGCTGCTTACATTCGCAAACCGAATCGCAGAACCCGTAGCGGTCGGTCTCGAAATCCGGCAGTTGTGAACAAAACTCCAGAGCCTTCGCGTGATCATCGAAAAAAGAAACGCCATCGTCGCTGGAAAAATCGCAATCCAACCCTGTCTCAGATCGGTGGACTTCCTCCACCCAAACCAGAAACTTCTGCGCAAAAGTCCGATTGATATGCAAGAAAGCCGGACGATCACGCGTAAAAGCGCCTCCAATCTCGCGTTGGCGTTCGTGCTTCTGCCCAAGGCCAAACGTGATGCGATGTCTGCTCTCTACGCCTTCTGCCGTGAAGTGGACGACGTCGCCGACAATGAGGAAACTCCCGTTGAGAAACGTCGCGCTGAACTCATTCTCTGGCGAAACGATATTCGTAAAGCCTGCCAAGGCGGCAAACCCGAATTGGTTGTTAATCAGGAACTCCAGCCCGCCATCGTCCAGTATCATTTGTCGTTTGAACATTTCGACGACTTGATCTGCGGAGTTGAAATGGACCTGGACATCAACCGTTATGAGAACTTTGAAAACCTCGAGAAATATTGTTACCACGTTGCGTCAGTCGTCGGATTGCTTAGCATCGAAATATTTGGATACGAAAATCCCGCCTGTCGCGACTACGCAATTCATCTCGGCAAAGCCCTGCAACTGACCAACATTTTGCGCGACGTCAAAACCGATGCCGAACGCGGGCGAATTTATTTACCAACTTCCGAATTGGCGCGGTTCAATGTTTCTCCTGAAGAAATATTCCGTGGCGAATATTCGCCGAGATTCCGCGCGCTTGCCGAAAGCGCCGCCCAACGAGCACGGCACTTTTATCAATGCGCCCAGCAAACGTTGCCGCCCTCAGACCGAAAGTCGATGGTCGCCGCCGAACTGATGGGTTCCGTTTATTGGCGGCTCTTGCAAAAACTTGAGCGGGAAAACTTCAATGTTTTTGGTCCGCGCACGACACGATTGAACAAAGCGCAAAAAATCCTCCTCGTTTTCCGTGCATGGTTCCGCCTCGCTTCCGGAAGACTCGTCCCGAATTATGGGACGCGTTAAACCTCGCCGTCTGATCATCAACGCCGATGATTTCGGACGATCACATTCCATCAACGAAGCGGTAATTCTTGCTCATCAGGACGGGATTCTGACCAGCGCAAGCCTGATGGTGAATGAATCCGACTGTGCTGAAGCGGTTTCCCTGGCAAGACAAAATCCCGAGCTTGGAGTGGGCTTGCATCTTTCACTTGTCTGCGGTCACTCCGCGTTACCGCGTCAAACCATTCCTGGTTTGGTCGATTCTAAAAATCAATTTTCCAACAACGCCGTCGCTGCTGGTTTCCGTTTCTTTTTTTTACGCAAACTGAAGGCGCAACTGTTTGAGGAAATAGACGCGCAGTTCAAAAAATTTCAGGCAACAGGGCTTCATCTGGATCACGTCAACGGACACCTGAACATTCATTTGCATCCCGTCGTGTTCAATTTACTGATGCAAAATGCGCAACACTGGAACATTCGCCACCTTCGCCTCACGTCGGACCCGATTGCGCTCAACTTCCATCTGGCGAAAGGAAATTTCTTTTATCGGATCATTCACGGCCTCGTTTACAAGGCTCTTTCGAGCTGGGCACGTCCCACATTGCAGCGGCGCAACATTCGCCATACCCAGGCGGTCTTTGGTCTTTTGCAGAACGCCCACGTTGAAGAAGATTTTATTTTGAGGCTCTTATCACATCTCCCGAGTGGCGATTCAGAGCTTTACTCACATCCGTCACTCCACGAATTTGGAAACGAATTCGCCGCGCTCCTCAGCCCAAAAGTAAAAGAGGCGGTGGAGAAATGTGGGATTGAGCTGATTCGTTACCAGGATTTGACATGACAAAAATTATTTTAATTTTGTTGATTGCGCTCACCTTTGAAGCGGTCGGCGTCGTTTTCCTCAGTGGCGGGTTGAAACAAGTCGGCGAACCGAAAACCATCTGCGTCTCGGAAATGGTTACGCTCATCAAGCGCGGTGCCACCAACCGCAATCTTTTGATTGGAATTTTTTTCGAAGCAATTTTTTTTGGCGCACTACTTTATTTGCTTTCACAACGCGATGTGAGCTTGATCTGGCCGTTGACTTCGCTTGGGTTCGTTATCACAGCAATCGCGGCGAAGATTTTCCTGAACGAGACCGTTTCTCCAATGCGTTGGGGCGGTGTGCTCTTAATTGTCCTTGGTGCCGCCTTGATTACCTACAGCGAAAAATTCAAACAGCCACCGCAGCCCGACTCTTCAGCCCGCCCCGGCTTAAATCGGTAGAGAATTCAGCACACGGCTTAGATTTTCAGCAGCACCTCGAGTTTTTTTCTGAAGTCTGAGCAAAGCAGGAATTTTCCACGGCTTCAGCAGGACATGTAAAACCAACTTCGATAAATCGATTTCCGATTGAGCGGTCATCAACAAATTAAAATCCACGGGCAAATCCTCATTCGCGGTATCTGAAATGACCCGGATCGTTGCGCTTGGAATCCCGTATTCTTTGGCGATGCGTCGGATCGCGCCAGATTCCATTTCCACTGCATCTGCTTTCGTGACCGAATGAAGTTCCGATTTTTCATGAGCCGTGATCGCAACTTGTTTTGCGTAAAAGAAAGTCGCTGGCGTTGCGCCCGCTGCAAGGAGGTTTTGAGTTAAATTGCTCTCGTCCTCTGAAAACAAGACAGCGCCCGTTGGTAAAGTTGGGTTTAGACCTCCAGCAAATCCGCAGGTCAAAATCAGTTTGGGTTGAACTGTCGTCAAAAACCTTCTCAACTCGCGACCGGCATTTTGTTCCCCCATTCCCGTGATGAGAATGGTCGCGCGCTGAAATGCCGCAGTGCGCAAAAATGGTTTTGCTTCTTCTTTAACGGCGAAACAAATCAAGACGCCGCCTGAGGGTGCAATGGTTGCATCTCGGTTCATTGTCTATTTGATTCCCGCCAGGCGCTCTTTCCAAATCTGGTAAAGCAACACGGTGGCATGCACATCGCGCAAACAGTATTCCGCAATTTCCCGGAAGCGCCCCGCCGCCATCATGTCATTTACATCCATGCCGCTGACCCCATGACTCTTCGGCGACTCAATCCCAAATGCTTTGCAGTAAAAATCTAAATTAAATTTTCGCGCGGCTCTTTCGCGTCCGCTGACTCCATAAAAACTTAATTGCTCAGCGAGATCGCAATGCGGGTCCGTCTGGTAACGATAACCGAGCCAATTCTTTTTGCTGATCGGAATGTTCAGCAACGCTGAACGAAGATAAATAAATGGAACGTCGAATCCGCGCCCGTTGAAGGTCACGATGGAATCATAATGCTGCGCGACATCCCAAAAAGCAGTGAGCAATTCAACTTCGTCGGCGCAGGGAACAAATTCCACCGGGCCCGTTTCGGCGAGATCCGGTTCGTAATCTTCGGCAGTGAAAAGCACCTGGCCACGGGAACTATCTGCATTCAGCATCGCAATGCAGACCACCTTTGCCGTGAGCGGCCACAAATTAAATTGACGATGGATTTCTTCACGCCGTTTTGACTGGTCGGCGTCGGGGAGCCGTTGGGCATCGCGGAAAAGATATTCCTGCTGCACGTCGTCGAAAGTTTCCAAAGGGAGGCAGGAAGTTTCGATATCGAAAACCAGTTTGGCCATGGTGGGAGAAATTAGATGTTAAAAATTGAACAGGATGGAAAACCTGTTTTTGAGGCAGATCTCCATCCTGAAATGATTTAGGGTGAAGTTTACTTCTTCTTCTTAGCAGCTGGTTTTTTAGCAGCTGGTTTCTTTGCGGCAGGTTTTTTCTTCGTGGCCATGCAATTCACCTCCAATCAATTTAAAAAATGTTTTGTGGTTCACGCCACTTTTTGTAACGAGAATTTTTTTCAATGACTAGTGTTTTATTGAAAAACTTTTTGTGTTCAATCGCGCCAAAAATTTTTACGCGCCGAATTTATCAAACATTTTTGCGTTCGCCTGCATCAATCGCATCAAAAATTTTGCTTCGAACACGCCGAGTGATCCGGTGTTCGCGCCCGTTTCGGTGAAGCGCTCGAGTTTGTCCGATCCGGAATACAGCGAGTGAAGCAGAACCGGTTGCGGATGCCACGAATGTCCTTTCATCGCGCAAGGCGTCGAGTGATCTCCCGTGATGGCCAGCACGTCCGGTTTTTTCTTCAGCAGTATTGGCAACGCGGCGTCAAACTCTTCAATCGCTTTTTTCTTCGCGTCGAAATTTCCGTCTTCACCGTGCATGTCGGTGTATTTGTAATGAATGAAAAAATAATTGTAGTTCTCGAATTCTGCCGCGTAGCGCTCGAATTGCTCGGCAATCGTTTGCGGGCCTTCGATCTTTTTCATTCCAACCAATTGCGCCAGCCCTTTGTACATCGGGTAAACGGCGAGACACGCCGCGCGCAATCCGTAACGTTCTTCAATCGTTGGCATCGCCGGTTGATGAGCAATGCCGCGCAGCAAAAATCCGTTGGCCGGTTTTTTCTTGGCGAGTAACGGGCGCGCCACCTTGTAGAATTCGGCGATCAACTTCGCCGCCTTTTTTTGTTTTGCCGATTTCCCATTGGTTGGCTTCACCACGGGGATCAACGCACCTTCGCGATTTGGATCCGCATCAGTGAGCGGCCCTTCCAAACCTTTGCCGCGGAAGATGACGACGAACCGATGTCCTTTACCCGCCTGGATGATGACTTCGGCATCGCCGATTTTTTTAATTTTTTTGGAAAGCACTTCGCACAATTCTTCGCAAATTGTCGTCTCGATTCGTCCGGCGCGGCGATCGGTCACAATTCCTCTTGCATCAAGCGTGCAAAAATTTGCGCGTGCGGCCACGTCGCCTGTTTTCAATTCCAAACCAAGGCCGAGCGCTTCGATCACGCCGCGCCCCACTTGGAATTCCAATGGATCGTAGCCAAACAGCCCGAGATGGCCCGGACCGCTCCCCGGAGTGACGCCCGGAGCGACCGGAATTATTCTGCCTTGCGCGGAATTTTTGGAGAGCGCATCGAGGTTGGGGGTTTTCGCCGCTTCGAGCGGCGTCAGGTAATTTGTCGATTTCGTGGCGATATCGCCAAGGCCATCGAGCACGATGAGCGCGAGCTTCGCATTTGTTTTGACCAACAGTTTCGAATAAAGGACATCCAGGTTCATAAATAGTTTTTTCTGTGAATTAACCGCCAGAGAGTATCCCGACAGTGGCGCGATAATGTGCGCAACCCGTTTTGCCTCGTCAACCGCTACTTCAGGAGCAACGAAGCACTAGTCGCAGCGGCTTCTGCTCACCCATTATTTCAAATGTGAAGCCCTTCTTGGTCTTCGACAAAGCCACGCTCCGTTTGTCGCTCGACAATGCGGCACCGAAATTTAAAATCGCGCACGATGTCCGAAGTCATTCTGGAAAAGCTCAGCAAAATCTTTCCCAACAAAGCTGGGCATATTTACGCCGTCAAAGGACTTAGTCTCAAAATCGAATCTGGCGAATTGCTTGCGATGGTCGGGCCGTCTGGTTGTGGGAAAACCACGATGCTCCGTCTCATCGCTGGCCTGGAAGATGCAACCAGTGGCTCCATTTACATCGATGGCAAACGCGCGAATGACTTTCCCGCGAAAGATCGCGACGTTGCCATGGTTTTCCAACAGCCCGCACTGTTTCCGCACATGAACGTTTTTGAAAACATTGCATTTGGTTTGAAGCTTAGAAAATTTTCCGCAACAGAAATTGAAACGCGTGTTCGGGAAGCTTCCGAGATTCTGGGTCTGTCTGAAAAACTGCGCTGCCGTCCGTGCGAACTTTCTGGCGGCGAAGGTCAACGTGTTGCTTTGGGACGCGCTCTGGTGCGCAGACCAAAACTTTTTCTTTTGGACGAGCCGCTTTCCAGCGTCGATGCGCCAATGCGAAAACAATTGAGACAGCAGATTATTGAGATTCAGCAAATGCTGAAAGCGCCGATGATTTACGTGACGCATGACCAACGAGAAGCAGTGGCTACTGGGCAACGAATCGCTGTGCTGAATCATGGCGAGCTTCAACAAATTGGAACGCCATCAGAAATTCACGACAAACCCGCAAACAAATTTGTCGCGGACTTTTTTGAAGAATTGATGTAACTGCCGAAGTAAGGAGGCGGGCTGACTTTCTGAAAGTTCCGGCAAAGCAGGAATCGGCCCGCCTCCTTACTTCGGCAGCTACGATCATGGTTTCCCAAAACTCTTCTTGGTGTCTCCGAGTGTTGGTGGTTAATTCCCAATTGAATGAGTTCTCTTTCGCTTCATGAATTTCACCAGGGGTTGAACGCGCAGTTTACAGACGTGAACGGGCAGGAAATTGTTGCGCATTATGGTGATTGGTTGGCGGAACACGCGGGGCTTCGTGATAATGCAGGAGTTCTTGATCTAAGCTTTCGCGGGCGGCTTTGTTTGCTCGGCGCAGATCGACAAAGCTTTCTCAATGGCCAGGTCACGAACAACGTCAAGGATTTGAAGAGTGGCCAGGGTTGCTATGCCGCTCTGATTACTGCCAAAGGCAAAATGCAGGCGGACCTGAACATCTACAATTTGGAAAATGAAATTCTGCTCGATTTTGAGCCGGGCCTGTCCGAAACGGTGAAGCAACGTTTGGAAAAATATATCATCGCCGACGACGTGCAGATCGTAGAGGTCACGCCGCATTACGGGTTGCTGAGCGTTCAAGGGCCAAAAACCCCCGCAGTCGTGAACAGTTTGCAACTGGGTTTTGTTCTTCCTGAAAAGCCGATGCATTTTTCCAGCGCGAAACATGAAACACTTGGCGAAATTTATTTGATCAATCATCCGCGCGCTGGAACCGTCGGTTTTGATTTGTTTGTTCCAACGAATTCGCTCGGAGCCATTGCGGACAAATTAATTGCCGCCGCGAAACAAATCGGTGGACGCGCCTGCGGTTGGAATGCGTTGGAAACGGCGCGCATCGAAGCAGGTATTCCGCGCTTTGGGGCTGACATGGACGAAACCAATTTGCCGCCGGAAGCCGGTTTGGATTCTCGCGCCGTCAGTTATACAAAAGGTTGTTACATCGGTCAGGAAGTCATCGCGCGGATTCGCACCTACGGTCAGGTGGCCAAAGCTTTGCGCGGATTACGTCTCGCCGATGATCTGAAAATTTTGCCTAAGAAAGGGGACAAACTTTTTCTCGACGAAAAAGATATTGGCTACATCACCAACGCGATTTATTCGCCGAATTTCAAAACAAACATCGCTCTTGGCTACGTCCGCCGCGAAGGTAACAAGATTGGAACGGAATTACGTTTGCGAAACCAAGATGGAGAAAGCGCGGTGAAAGTTGTAGAGTTGCCGTTCCGTGGCTGACACCGGCGTCTCTTTTATTAAATCTCCGTTTTCGGATTCGCCTCCCGCGAAACACAGATTCTAATCTTCAACTGCAGCCATTTAGTTTTTGTGACTCAAAGGGTTGAACGGGAAGTTCGGAACAGTTTCGGATCTCGCCCAAAACCCGCCCACGGCCTTCCACAGTTCGACCATGTCATCAAAACTATTTGGTTTTATGAGGTAACTGTTGGCCCCGGTTCCGAATGCATCGGCCAGATCATGATCCTGTGCGGATGAGGAAAAAATTACGACCGGGATATGGTGGTATGGCGAATGTTTGATCCAGTAGAGCAGCTCGATACCGCTCATGCGCGGCATTTTCATGTCGGTCACAAATCCAACGTGGCAAAGGGAACAGCGTCTTATCTGGTTGCGACAGATATTGAATGGCCTCCTCAGCGTCGTGCGACACGATGAGGGAAAACGCCAGGCCCGCTTTCGTCATAGCTCGGGTGGTGAGAAAGATGTCATCGCGGCTGTCATCGACGAGCATGACCAGATTTATCCCGCTCGAAGAGTCTGGTTGAGAAGATGCATCGTAATTCATAGCTGACCCCCAAAAGGTCAATCGACTCGAACGGTTTAGAAGGTGGCAAAACGCATCGCGTTTCCCACTCCATCGACATGGTGCGCCTATTCGGTTTTTGTTTCAAACAGATTTATGAAGAATGACGAATCGCGGTGGAGGAATCTTGTGGTGCTTGAAGTGCATGGCAGTTCCCAATCAATTTACCTGGAACTTGCAAACGAACTTATTGCCAGTTGAACCTTAAATTTCTTATCTACTCGGAAATGAGATCCCGCAAACGAAAGTGAGCAATTTTAAAAATCTCCAGGAGTGCGGTTTTAATTTCTGCTCCAATCGAATTATCCATCCGGGCTTGAAACCCGGCAATGATCGCTTCTTTTTTATTCAAGCGAGCACAAACGACAAAGGGAAAACCGAACTTCTCGCGATAGGTGCTGTTGAAGTTTTGGAAGGACGCGATTTCTTCGGCAGTGAGTTGCCCCAGACCGGCGCTGGCTTGTTCCTTGGTTGATTCGGAGGTCAACGTTCCTTGCAACGCCGCGCGGCCAACGAGGTCAGGATGGACGCGAATCAACTCAAGTTGTCTGGCTTCGCCGGAACGCAAAACGCAGTCGCATAAGGCGCGATGCAGATCGGCGATACTGCAAAATGGGCGCAACGCCACAACGCTTTCAGAAATCCATGGCGAATGTTCGAACACGGGGCCGATCACACGGACAAAATCCTGCGGGGACAACTGATTGATTTCAGCAATCGAATAAACTTGATTGTCCATGCGCAGGTTAGTCCAAAGTTTTCAACCCGTTGACCACACTCATGCGCGACACGGCAATCGACGGGGCAATGCTGGCCACAATTCCCAAAATGGCTGCGATCAAAGAGGCCTGTCCGATAATTTTTGGAGTGACTTCGAAAGTGATGAAGATGCCGTTGGTGAGCTTGGCGATGCTGATGTGAGAGTAAGCCCACCATGCACCGCCGACACCCAGCACCGCTCCCAACATCGCCAGGCCAAAGCTTTCTGCGAGGATAAAGCCGCACAATTCATGGCGGCGAAATCCAATTGCCTTCAGCACAGCGAGTTCGCGGAAGCGTTCGCGTATGGCCATGCTCATCGTGCTGGCCGAGACCAGCAACAGCGTGAACACGACGACCGAACAAATCGAGCGCACGAGAATTTTGATGTTGCCCCACATCGATACCATGCTCATTTGAAAAGCGCGTTCCGTTTCGGCTCGAACTTCGGCAGAACTATTCGCGAACGCTTTATCGATGTTCGCCAAAATTTCCGTCATGTTGTCGATGGACTTTGCTTTGACCCACCAGGTTCCAACCATGCCCATGCTCCCGGCCGCTTCATCGAGATACTTGTGATGAAGAAAAACATTTCGATCATCAATTGTGCCCCAATAAATTCCCGCGACTTTCAATTCGAGATCACATGGCCAAATCGTGCCGGTAAAGGGAAGTTTGTCGCCGATTTTAATTTTATATTTCTCGGCGGTAAGTTTTCCGACAATGCAGGTGGTCTGGTCTTTGAGAAAATTTTCCAATTCGCCGGGGCCAAGTTTCGCTTCACCCATTAACGTCATGAGCCTGGCGGGATCCACTGCGAATTGCGCGAAGAGCGTTGCCTCTTCGTTGCGAAACTTGCCTCCGTACCAAGTGAACGGCGTGACCGCTTCAACGCCGGGAATACGTTCAAGCACGGCTCGCTGGCGTGCTGGAAGCAAGTTGGCGAGCGAGATTTTATTTCGCACGACGATTCGCGCCGCCGCGCCGATGTCTTCCGGCGGAACAGTGATTTCTCGCATCGCGACCAGCAGAGTGACGAACAAAAATAAACTCACCGCGACGCTGAGAATGGAAAGGGCCGCGCGCCGTTTATTGCGCAAGGCGTTTTTTGCGATGAACGATGCCGCATTCATTTCTCAATTTGTCAGCTCACCTTTTTCGAGATGAATGGCGCGTGAGCCAAACGCGGCGGCTTTGGGATCGTGCGTAACCATGATGACGGTTTTTCCGGCGGTCTTGCTGAGGGATTGGAGAATGCTCAGGACTTCTTGCGCCGAGTTGGAGTCAAGATTTCCGGTCGGCTCATCGGCGACGACCAGACTGGGATCAGTGACGAGCGCACGAGCAATGGCCACACGCTGTTCTTGTCCGCCGGAAAGTTGGCGAGGCAGATGATGAGCGCGATCAGAGAGGCCAACGAGTTCGAGTGCCAGGTTCACCTGTTGCCGCCGTTCGCTTCGGTCAAGTCGCGTGAGCAAAAGAGGCAGCTCGACATTTTCAAATGCGGTGAGCACCGGAATTAAATTGAACGTTTGAAAAACAAACCCAACGTTTTGATTTCGCCAGTCGGCCAGCGCAGATTCATTAAGTTTTGCGAGATCAATTTCCTGCACGAGACATTCGCCGCTGGTCGGTCGATCAATTCCGGCAATGATGTGGAGCAACGTTGATTTGCCGGAGCCGGATGGCCCCATCAACGTGAGGAATTCACCCGCCTGAATGTCGAGTGAAACGTTATGAAGCGCGGTGACGTTGATGTCGCCCTGCCGGTAAAGTTTCGAAAGCTGGCGGATGGTGACAACAGCGTTCTTCATTTCGAGCGATTTTCCTGGTGGGCTCCCAAAAGGGGCGCATCTCGGCGCAGCCACCAAGTCAGGTCAGAACGGCAACTCTGCCCTACCCTGGATAATGGTTGTGTCAAGAATGCGCCCTCCTGAAAAAGTTATTTTGCAAATTTGTTTTGCTTCAACCAGAACGCACAATCCTTTGTCCACGGATGAAGTTTGTCAGGGTCGTAAGGTGAATAAACTTTGAAGCCCAGTCCCATGCCGTGAGGACCTTTTTCGTAAACGTGCAGGTCAAACAGAACACCGGCTTTTCGCAAAGCGCTCGCAAAAGCCAGGCTGTTTTCCACCGGCACGCCTTTGTCCTCGCCGGTGTGAAACAAAAAGCAGGGCGGCGTATTTGTTGTAACCTGTAGTTCATTGGAAAGGTCACGGATTAATTCCGGGGAAGGATTTTCGCCCAAAAGGTTTTTCCTTGAACCGGCGTGACCTGTTTCTCCCATCGTGATGACCGGATAACAAAGGATGCCCAAATCCGGCCTGCTGCTTTGGCGCTCAATGGGGTCATCGGAGTCCACTTTTCCAGAATCAAAATGGGTCAAGAGGGTTGACGCCAAATGCCCGCCAGCGGATGAACCCATTACTCCAATGCGTTTGGAATCGAGTTTCCATTCCGATGCGTTGGCGCGAACGAGTCGCAGCGCACGAGAGACATCCTGCAACATGACAGGATGCCGATAGCCCGACGAGCCGAGGCGATATTTCAAAACGAACCCGGCAATGCCCATATCACGCAGGAACAGCGCGTAGGCTTCTCCTTCATGCGGAGCCAGGCCACCATAACCGCCGCCTGGGCAAATCACCATGGCCGCGCCGGTCGCAACCGCTGCTTTTGGAATAAACGCGGTGAGCGTAGGAATATCTTTATCGGACGTGCCGAGCGCGCCCGGCGCACCGGAAGGCCAGAGCGGAATTGGATTGGTCGGTTGCGCCTGGGCAAAAGCAATCGCGCATGAAAGGGCAACAACACAAGAAAGTTTTTTCATAGATATGTTGGACTATAGCCAGCCTTCCAAATGTTTTTCACGATTTTTCAAAAATTATTTAGTCGCACGAACCGGTTGTGTCGCGAGAAGGCGGAACTGCTTCAGTAATTTTGATTTAGCCCAGTAAAACAGGATAAAATTGGTGAGCAGGGCAACGATGATCCAAATTGCCGGATAGGCAATGTTGTCTCCCGTTTGCACAAAAGACATCCAGACAAAGGGCGCGATGCTTTTAAGGAGGCTGTATATTACCCATGGCAGAGCCAGCACCAGCATCGAGGTTTTCAAAACCGCTCGATTCACATTCCTGGCGTTCAAGCCGATCCACATAGCGACCCAGCGCAAAGTGAAAAAATCGGCGATGAGTAAAATTATTGCGCTTGGAAGAAATGCCTTTTCCGACAGGGGAATTCCACGTCCCAGGATTCCGAAAACAAAACAGAGGCTTTCTAATATCACGAGCAGCAGGAGAGGTCCGCTGAATTGCCGCGACAATGCGAAATGCTGACCGCGAACTATATCTTTCGCATCGAGTGGAGTCGATAGGAGTAACTCCAGCGCTCCATTGCGCCGATCTTCAACGAGGCGCGTGCAGGCTTCGGATGTGACCCAAATTTTCAGAAATGCGTGGATGAAAAGCAGGGTTGGAAATAACAGGTCATAATCCCACATGACATTGTCGGCTCCTAAAAACCCCAAAAACCAAATCACGATGACTGCGATGACAAAACCCCAGGCGTGATTGAGTTTTTCTCGTCCGCGCAACGTGAGCCAGAGAAACGGATTTATCTCCAGGGCTTGCGCGCGAAATTTATTGGCCTGAACTTTATCGGGTTGAGGCAATTGGAAATTTTTCAATTTCGACGTTGGAGGTTTTGGTCCTTTTTCCTGCCACGAGTGCGGCAACTTCACGCTCGCGCCGCGAAGAAAAATAATCGTGAGTATCCAGGTGGTAATCAATGAAGCGGAAAAAATGAAAACGGGGAACCGCGCGGCAGTGGCAGGTTCGAATGCCACAAGCAGCGACATTGCCGGGGTGAACATGACCGAGAACATCGTTCTATCGTCTAAACCAAAACTGCTGGACAGGACAATACCTACTAGTATCGGACCAAAGGCGCAGGCCAAAATCAAAAAAATTGTGAAAAACATCGCGACGCGTTCCGTCCGATTGTAAGTGGAAACGAAAATTCCAGCGGAAAGGGAAAAGAACAAAGTGGTCAGGAGAACGAGTACGACTTGGGCAAATTGGGAGAACGAAATTCCGCCGAGCAGCAGGCATATCGCCAGCATCGGAAATATCGCAATCAATCCATAGAACGCGTTGATTGAATTGGCCACCAGTTTTCCAAAGACGATGTCGTAACCTTTCAAATCGGTGAGAAACAAAAGCCCCAGCGTTCCTTCTCGTTTTTCTTCGCTCAAACAATCAGCCGTGACACGCGCCCCGATGAAAAGACAGTAAAAAAAAGCAACAATGGAAAGCGTGATGAAAAGAGCTTGTCCGTGAGTTGTGGAGGGACGATTTTGGCGAACCAAAGTTAGCAATTGCCAACTGAACGCAACCAGCGCAAACAGGACGGCCCAAAATCGGGTATGATAGGTCGCTGTCTTTCGAGCGGCCACCCGTAACTCGCGTTCGGCAATGGGAAGAAATGGCATCCAGTGAATTCTTTAAAGCCCGACCATTCGCGACATTTTCTAAATCAGCTTTTTGTAAACTTTGTTCTCAGACAATTTTTTTACGAGTTCTTTCACTTTCTGCGCCTGACTTTTGTGCGCGAGCAGGGTGGCGTCGTCGGTTTGGACGAGAATTGAATCGCGTAAACCGACCACGGCAATCAGCGTGCGATTTTTTGTGCGCGCATCGAAAATAATATTTCGCGCCGCATCGACGTGAATGAAATCGGCGACGGCGCAATTTCCTTCGGCGTCCGGTTTCAAATGGCGCGCGAGTGCGTTCCAGGAGCCAAGGTCGTCCCACGCGAAATTTCCATCAGCGACGACGACATTTTGCGCATGTTCCATGAGGGCGAAGTCGATGGAGATTTTTTTTATATCGGGATATTCCCTGGCCAAAACTTTTTCGAGCTTCGGAGTTCCGGCCACTTTGAACCAGCGCTGACACGCCTCGGCCATTTCCGGCTGATGCTTTTCCAGACCTTGCGTGATGGTGACGAACGACCAGACAAACATTCCGGCGTTCCAACGATAATTTCCGCTGTTCACATATTCAATGGCACGGTCGTGATACGGTTTTTCAACGAATTGCTCCGCTTTGAAAAAAGTGGTTTTGTAAGGTTTGACTCCGCTGGGCGGCGGCAACGCGTTGCCCGTGCGAATATAACCGTAACCCGTCGCCGGCTCAGTGGGTTTGATTCCAATCGTGACAATTACTTGTCCACGGCTCGCTAAATCAAAGGCGTCCGTCAAAACTTGCTGGAATTTTTTTTCCTCATCAATGACGTGATCGGCAGGAAGCACCGCCATGACTGCATTCGTGGAACGTTGCCCAACCATGGCCGCGCCGAGCGTGACCGCAGCGCAAGTGTCGCGCCCAAGCGGTTCGCCGATGACATTTCCTTTCGGCAATTTTGGAAGCTGCTTGCGGACTGCATTCGCTTGCACCGCGTTCGTGATGATAAAAATATTCTTGAGCGGGACGAGCGGCAGCACGCGATCAACCGCTTGTTGCAGGAATGATTTGCCACCGAGCAGCGTAATGAGTTGCTTGGGCGTTTTCTCGCGGCTGACCGGCCAGAAACGCTCACCGCGTCCGCCCGCCATGATGATGACGAAACGATCATTGCTGTTGGGTTTAGTTTTCACAGGAATCAGTTTGGGTTGGCGAGCAGAATTGCTTGGTCATGTCGGGAACGTAACGGAATGAATCCAAAAGCGTCAAAATCTAAGTTCTGTCTATGCCATAAGTTCGGCACATCACTCCTCCCTGTCC
>JBKJOA010000356.1:0-8362 GCA_046593365.1 Limisphaerales bacterium | reverse complement strand
CGAGCAATCCTTCGGTGATCTCAAAGTTGGGAATCCGTCTGGCGGCAATATTCCAATCACATGGCTCGGACGTCAGTGCGTTGTCCTTCAGACGCGGACCAATCTGACGGTTGGCTCATGGCAGGATCTTCCCGCCACTGAGGCAACTAGTTCAACAAATGTTTCGGCTACGGGCAGCGCCAAGTTTTTCCGATTGAAGAAATCGAACTAGATTTCTTGCGCCCACCTCGCCTCATGCCGGTCGAGGTGGGCTTTCCATGTAGGAGGAATGCTGCTGGAACTATGAAGTCCCCAAATTCAGGATTCACTTTAATTGAGCTATTGGTGGTCATCGCCATCATCGCCATTTTAGCGGGACTGCTTTTGCCCGCCTTGAGCAAGGCCAAAGTCAAGGCTGAAGGCATCAGTTGCATGAGCAACACCAAACAGCTTGCGTTGGCATGGGTGATGTACGCGGGGGATAACAATGACTTCATGGTTACTAACGAAGACTTGTACCGGACTTCCCGCCCGAAGAGTTGGTGCCTCGGGATTTTGAGTTGGAATACTGACACGGTCAATACCAACACGCGTGCGCTGACAACGGACGATGTAGCCATGCTTGCTCCTTATTCCGCCAAGCAGGCAAAGATCTATCGCTGTCCGGCTGACCGCTATGCGAGTCCGGCTCAGCGGGCTCTTGGTTGGTCTGGGCGTGCCCGCAGTGTGGCCCTTAATGCAGCGCTTGGCGACGGTGGCCGGGCGCCAGAATTTCCTTGGGCTTTTACGATCCAGCACAAGAAGATTGGTGAATTAGCCAATCCAAGCATGGTCTGGAATTTCACTGATGAACATGCGGACAGTCTGAACGACGCCATGCTGTATGTGAACCCTTACTATACGAATGCTGCCACCAAGTGGATTGACCTTCCCGCCAGCTACCATAACGGAGCAGGAAGTTTCTCTTTCGCTGACGGACACTCTGAAATTAGAAAGTGGAAGAGCAAGGCAGGTACTGTCTATCCGGTGACTTATTTCGCCTTGAATCCTAACGCAGGTGCCAATAACCCAGACGTAAACTGGCTGGCTGAACGCACACCAAAAAAATAGTGCTGGCCCCGTAGCCGCCGGGGGAACGAGGTTTAAGGCCAACTGCATCCTCATCACATCTTTGGCTACCATTTACTTCAAGTTTGGGAAAAGAAAAATCAGCGCTCGCCAGGAGCGGAGTCGCCAGTAGAATTCATTGTGCTGACTGGTTTGGGCTTCATCCCATTTGTCACGTCGCAGTCCGGTTTTTTCCAGTTCGACTTTGGTCAGTGGCATTGCATCCACATAGTGCATTAGTTTCTTGCCCCAACCGATTCGGCGCAACTCTTTGACCACTCGTCCGGTCAAGACACGACCGTCGTCGCCGCCAGTGAAATCAATTGTTCCAGAATCGAGGTAAAGACGAATTGGCTTGGGCTTCCCTCGAAATGGTCCCAGCACATTATCCAAAAAATTGGTTCGTTCGACCTGAAATGCGCCGGAGAGGCTGGCCGCGCAACCGAAAATCTCAGGATGCTCCCAAGCGAGCGCCACGCTGCAAATCCCGCCTATGGATGATCCCATCACTCCAGTATGGGCCGGACCAGATTTCGTCCGATACTCCTTATCAATCGTCGGTTTGAGTTCCGTGATGAGAAAAGCGGCGTAATTCTCAAACATCGTGGCAGGTCTCTCGGTTGTAACATTAGTTGCGGCACCACGCGGACTCGAACTGACTCGACCGCAATATTCGTCGTAACGAGCAACACTGTTATCCACTGCCACAAGAATCACCTCTTCCATTTTCCGAGCACGGCAAAGTTCGTCCACAGTTTTGTCCAACTCCCAGCTTCCCCAGCCAAAGGCGATGTTCGTTCGCGCCGATCTGAAAACGTTCTGGCCGTCATGAAGGTAGAGAACCGGGTAATGTCGGCTCGATTCCTTTTGATACGACGGCGGGAGGTACACGCGGAATGTGCGGCTCGCGCCGAAAGATCGCGACGGGATGGTCTGAATCTTGTCCCTTGGCGATCCCATGGCAATTTCAACGCTAAGCAGGGCCAACGACAATAAAACTACAATTCGACGCATAAACTTTTCAGATTTTGGTTAGATGAGACTTTTCAATCTTGGCCGACGTTTCAGACACAATAGGCTGGGGTGAAGTCGAGCGTTTCATTTCACTGAACCGTTACGACTAAGCTACAGTTTCATTGACCGCCTGTCCTGCCGCACAAACATGCGGTAGCTCACTGACGGGGAGACTGTTATCTATCTTGTAATTCTAGCCATCCAATTAAAAATAATGCATCTCCACTTTCCTTTTCGCCGAAACCCCTGGTTAATCGCCGCCGCACTCCTGTTGATTTTCAGTCCCAGCGTCCGTGCCGGAAAAGACTTTTCCATGGAAACCGCACGGCCCATGCCGTCGTGGGTTCGCGACGGAATTGTTTACGAAATTTTTCCACGCAATTTTTCTACGAGCGGGGACTTCAACGGCATCACAGCAAAATTGGATGAGTTGCGTGATCTGGGTGCAACCATTCTTTGGCTGATGCCAATTCACCCAAACGGCAAAGAGAAAAGCAAAGGAACCTTCGGCAGTCCCTACGCCGTTCGGGATTTCTTCGCCATCAATGCAGACTACGGAACGAAAGATGATTTTAAAAATCTGATCGCTCAATCGCACCAGCGTGGAATGAAAGTAATCATCGATATCGTGGCCAATCATACTTCGTGGGACAGCGTGATGATGAAAAATCCGGAGTTCTACTCCAAAGATGCGAATGGAAAAATTATTCCTCCAGTGGCCGATTGGTATGACGTGGCGCAGTTGAACTACAAAAACCCAAAGCTGCGGGAATACATCATTGGGATGCTGAAATATTGGGTGCAGGAATTTGATCTCGACGGGTTCCGGTGCGATGTCGCGCACATGATGCCAGTCGATTTTTGGGAACAGGCGCGGGTTGAGCTGACGAAAGTAAAATCGGATCTTCTCCTGCTGGCCGAGGCGAGCGAACCCGCGTTGCTCGTGAAAGCGTTCGACATGGATTATGCGTGGCCTTTTCATGGAACGCTCAATCGCATTTTACTCGAAGGCGCACCCGCATCCGATTTTAAAAAATCCTGGGATGAAAGCCACGCGCGGTTTCCCAAAGGCTCTTTGCATTTGCGCATTTCGGACAACCATGACGAAGCTCGCGCCGTCGCACGATTCGGCATCAAGGGTGCGCTCGCCGCCTCAGTGTTGATGCTTTCTCTCGACGGTGTACCGCTGCTTTACAACGGCATGGAAGTGGGCGACGCGACTGAATCAGGCGCACCGGCCTTGTTTGAAAAGCTTCCCATTTATTGGGAACCGAAAGAGCGGCCGCCGTTGAGAAACATTTATCGGGAGTTGATTGAATTACGAAAAAAACATTCGGCCTTTCGCAATGATCGTGTCATTTGGCTGGAAAATTCAGACAATGCAAACGTGGTGTCGCTCATGCGACTGGACCAGAATGACGAGTTCGTGATTGTAATTAATTTTTCCAATCGACCAATGGTCGGAAGAGTGGAAGTGCTGAACAGCGGTGATTTCAAACAGATTTTGCCTTCTGCCGAAAAACTTTCTCAGGGATTGCCACTGTTCTCGCTCAACGGTTTTGAATACCGGATTTTTCATCGCCAGGTTTCCGATAAGCGAGTGCCGACGAATTAGCGAAGTTGGATTTCCACTACGCTGGGTGCATTCAAAACTTTGAACGAGCAGATTTGCGTCTCTGAATCAAAGTGGCTCAGCAAATTTTTCCCATTTGCTTGAACGGAAAATTTCCGCCCGACTCCGCGTAAAATGATTCTCCACTCTTCTACTTGGCTCGGGAAACTCCCCGTTATGGTTTCAATGCGCAACGCACCGCCATTTTCACTCCAGGCCGACTTCATTTTCCTACTTAAAAATTCTCCTCTGGCAAACGCCAGCGACTTTCCGTCGTCTTCATACCAGTCCAATTCTCCCGCACCCGGCCAACAATGCAGGTTCACCAGATCAGCCTTTTTTTCACCGACAAATTGTTGCACGGCGATCATTGGAACCATTGCGCCAGCCCGCACAAAAATCGGAATTGTTTCCAACGGAGCGAGTGCGATGACATGTTGCTGGCCTGAGAATTTTTGACCCGACCAAAAGTCGAACCACTCGCCGCGAGGCAGATAGACGCTTCTCGCCGTCGCACCCTGGCGCAGGATCGGCGCGATCAACAAATTTTCCCCAAACAAAAACTGGTCGCTGGCCGCCACCGCCACGGGATCATCCTGAAAGTGCCAGAACAACGGGCGCATAATGGGAGTTCCATCCCGATGCGCCTGCTCAAAAAGCCCGTAGAGATAAGGAAGCAGTTGATACCGCAGTTCGATATATTTTCGCGCGACGGATTCGACTTTTTCGCCGAACGCCCACGGCTCCTGATCAATCGTGCCAAGGTTCGAATGATTACGATAAAAAGGAGTGAAGGTGGCAAATTGCAGCCAGCGCAAAAATAATTCTGGGGTGGTGTTGTCGATGAATCCGCCGATATCTCCACCGCAGAAGGCAACACCACTCACGCCCAGATTGAGAAACATTTGCACCGCATCGGAAAGGTGTTCCCACACCGAGCTATTGTCTCCAGTCCAAACGACGGCATGTCGTTGAATCCCGGCGTAACCGGCGCGCGTCACGACAAAAGGGCGGGTGTTGGGTTGATGCAACAAAACCGCTTCGGACGAAGCGCGGGCCATTTCCATTCCATAGACATTGTGAATAGCGGAATGAGTCATTATCCCGTGGTCGGAATTGTGAATGCAATTCTCAGGCAAGGTTTTTGTGGGTAGCGCGAAGTTCGCTGGTTCGTTCATGTCGTTCCAAAAACCCGCGACGCCAAGCGCGATCAATTTTTTCTGTTCTGCGCCCCACCAGGTGCGAATTCGTGCATTGAGGAAATCGGGGAAGCGCGCTTTGCCGGGCCAAACTTTTCCAACGTAATCTTTTTTTCCTTTTGAATCTTTCACAAAGGCATGTTGGGCGATGCCGCGTTTTAGCACTCCGAACTTCCGGTCGTCTTTCACACCCGGGTCAACGATCGTGATGAGCTTGAATCCTTGTTGGGCAAGTTTCCGGATCAACGCGCGGGGATTTGGAAAAGTTTTCCCAAAGGTGAACACGCGATAGCCATCCATGTGATGAATGTCGAGGTAGATGGCGTCGCAAGGAATTTTTCTACGCCGGAAATTTTTCGCGATTTCCTCAACCCGCTTTTGCGTTTCATAACTGTAACGGCATTGCTGATAGCCAAGCGCCCAAAGTGGTGGAAGCGGAATGCGGCCCGTTAATTCCGTGAAACGCGAGACAACTTCTTTCACGCTCGGACCAACGAAAAAATACAAATCAATTTCGCCGGTGGGGGCGCTCATTTTCCAACGGTCAAGTTGCGTCTGGCCAAGGTCCCAAATCTGGCGGCCCGGATTGTCCCAGAAAATTCCGCCCGCACGGCTGGCGCGCAACGAGATGGCAACAGGAATTGAGACGTATAAACTGCGCTGGCTTGGATGAATCGCCGGCACATGGCCGAGAATATCGGTATTCCAAAATTCGCGAATCAGACCCCGTTTGTTGAACGTGCCGGTCGTCTCACCGAGGCCAAACAGCGATTCGTTTTCAGCAAGACGGAATTCAACTCGTGCTTCTTTTCCGGCAAAACCCATCGCGTTTGCTACAGATTCAAAAATGGTTTCGCCAGTCGATCCGGACAAACTCCACGCGCCGTCGCGAAGAGAAAATCGAAACATTGCCGCAGAGGTGCTGACCGCTATTTCTCCAGAACTGACTTTGAAATTTGTTGGAACGACGGGCCAATTGAATTTTTCCACAGCCCATGAGGGTTGCGACGAGAATCTCTTTTGCGCGGTGATTCGCAAACGAAACAAATTTTCCGCGAGAACACTCAATTGGATTCGCGCGGAGGTCGAATTCAGTTCGATGGATTGTTCCAAGTGACGGACAACTTTCAGCTTCGCGATGGGCTGAAATTTCGCTATGGGAGTTTTGCGCACGAGGCCGATTTAATCGCCTGGAAAACCAGTTGTCACTGCTTTGTTTCGTGCAAAGTCAGGTTCATATTTGGCTTGTTGCAGCCTTGCCAAAATGATGAAGTGTCAGCGTGAATTCCCAGCCTGAATCGACGCGAGCCGCCACAGCCAACTCCCCCAAACCACAACTGAGTTTCTGGCAAATCTGGAACATGAGTTTCGGTTTTCTGGGCATTCAGTTTGGCTGGGGTTTGCAGATGGCCAACATGAGCCCCATCTACAAATACCTCGGCGCTTCGGATTCCCAAATTCCGCTGCTCTGGCTCGCTGCACCGCTGACCGGTTTCATCGTACAGCCGATCATCGGCGCGATGAGTGACCGCACCTGGGGACCGCTTGGTCGGCGGCGTCCGTACTTTCTGATCGGCGCAATTTTGAGTTCGCTCGCTCTCATCGCGATGCCCAATTCCAGCACGCTCTGGATGGCGGCGGGCTTGCTCTGGATTCTTGACGCTTCGATCAATATTTCCATGGAACCGTTTCGCGCATTTGTCGCCGACAAACTGCCCGAAAAACAACATGGAACGGGTTTTGCCATGCAGAGCTTTTTCATTGGTGTCGGCGCGGTCATTGCCGGAATGTTGCCCTGGATTTTGAAAAACTGGTTTGGCGTGACGAGCGACACCAGCACGGGCAACGCCATTCCACCGAATGTGAAAATATCCTTCTACATTGGCGCGGCGGCATTTTTCGGCGCAGTGCTTTGGACGATTTTCAGCAGCAAGGAATATCCGCCCGAAGACATAGGGGCATTTCGTCGGAAAAAATCCGAACGCGGCAGCCTCGCGCATCTGATCGCAGAAATTCCCGACGCGCTCCGCCAGATGCCAATAACAATGAAGCAATTGGCGTGGGTTCAATTTTTTACATGGCTTGGACTTTTTTGCATGTGGCTGCATTTTTCCAACGCCGTGCCGGTGGTATTCGGCAGCAACGATCCCGGTTCCGATTTATTCAAACGCGGCGCAGAATGGGCGGGGGTTTGTTACGCGACGAAAGATGCCGTGACATTTCTGGCCGCGTTCGGGCTGATGGCGGCAGCACGAAAATTTGATCGGCGTCGCATTCACGGAATTTGCCTGGCGCTTGGCGGTTTGGGTTTGATGTCCATTGGTTTAATTCACGGCGAAGAGCAAAAACATTTACTGCTCCTGGCTCTCGCGCTGGGCGGAATTGCTTGGGCATCCATTCTCTCCATGCCCTACGCGATTTTGGCGGGAGCATTGCCCTCGGAACGGATGGGAGTTTACATGGGCATCTTTAATTTTTTTATCGTATTGCCGGAAATTCTGGCGGCACTCACCTTCGGGCCGTTGGTGAAAAATTTTCTTAACGGCAACCTCGTTTACGCAGTCGTGGCGGGAGGCGTTTTCATGTTGATTGCCGCGGTGCTGGCGCAACGAGTCCGTGGCGAAACCGTATAAAGGCAAGGCGTAAAAACTCGCTTTCCCGACCCTCAGTGAGATTGCGGGCTACTGCTGGCATGATTGTGCGGTGATCTTTCGCTCTGCCTCACGGTATTTTTCACAAGTTCTCGCGATGTGGTCATGAAATTTATTTTTCGCATTCATCTATTTTGGCTGATTGTGGTGTTTGCCACTGCGACAGCAGGCGCGCAATCGGACACCCATTTTTGGCAGCGCCAAAATATTTACCAGATTTTCACGGACCGTTTTTTCGACGGAAATTCAGCAAACAACAACGCATCGGGAAGTTACAACGTCGGCGGGAGCACGTCTGTTCATGGCGGCGATTTCAGAGGCATTGAACAAAAACTGGATTACATCAAGGCGCTCGGCGCAACGGCCATTTGGATTTCTCCAATCGTCTTGAATGCTTACGGCGAATATCACGGCTACGCTGGCACCTGCGGACCCGGCAAGCGTTCCATCCATCCCCGAACCATCCACCTGGATGTTGTTAATAATGGGCGGAGCGTTTTTCTGGTTTTGGCGCAAACGAACGGTGAAAAGCAGAACTAACAATTCGTAATCGGCTTTTGTAAGTAAACATTCTTTGTTCCTCTGTCCGATTTTGGGGGCGGCGGCTACTATTGGGTGAGTGAACGATCAAAGCGACTCACAACTGCTACGAGAATACGCCGAACACCGCTCCGAACCGGCTTTCACCGAACTGGTGCGCCGCCATGTTGATTTCGTCTATTCCGCCGCGCTGCGTATGGTTTGCGATTCGCATCTCGCCCAAGATGTAACCCAGGGTGTGTTCGTCGCACTCGCGAAAA
>JBKJOA010000523.1:0-9314 GCA_046593365.1 Limisphaerales bacterium | reverse complement strand
CTTTCCGCAGGCCGTTATGATCTTCAAGTGCTGAAAAAAGTTGGATTGGGGAAAGTTTCCATGAGCGAGAGTTACGCGCTGGCCTTCCATTTCTTTACGCTCCCCCTCCAAATTACGCATTCAGAAAACCAAACGATTTTAGCCTGGCCAATTTCGCCCAGCGGCTTTTCTCTCCAATCAACGCCTGACCTCAATCCGCCCATTAGCTGGACCCCAGTGAACAACACCGTTTTGATCACGAATAATCAAAACCAGGTCACCGTTCCGATGACGTCCGCCGCGCAGTTTTTCCGGCTCTCTGGCCCCTAGCTCCAAAGGACCGCAGCGCTATAACTCTCCTGCCCACAAAATCGGTGGAGATAACTTCCATGTCGTCCCACAAACCGTGCCTCGAGTATCTGCTTTACCAGCGAACGTTTTTATCGCTTCGGCTGTCAATGGTTGTATGTTTGGACTGTCATGAGAAAAAGCTTAGCACCCATTGGCGCGTTGATTCTCGTCTTCTGTCTTTTCGGATTGACTGCGAACGCAGCAAACGAGCCGTTGGTCTGGCACGCTGATAAGAAAACCTTCGACGCGGAAATTTCAGGTGTTGAGCTTCAGCCGTTGCTCCAGAAAATCGCCACTGTGACCGGTTGGGAAGTTTACCTGGAACCGGGCACCTCTTATTCAGGTTCGGCAAAATTCAAAAGTCTGCCGCAAAGTGAGGCTCTGCGGTTGTTGTTGGGAAAGCTAAGTTTTGAAATCTCGCCCACCACCAATTCCGTTTCGCGGCTGCTGGTTTTCCGAACGGGCGCGGGAAAAGCAACGCAACTGATCCGCACGGAAAAGAACATCGTGGTGCTGGGCAAAGACAAGGTCATAAAAAATCATTTGATTGTCACGTTGAAGCCGGGTTCCTCGATGAACATTGCTGCGCTGGCTCAACAACTCGGCGGAAAAATTATCGGCAAGCTGGATGGAACCAATTCGTATTTGTTGGAATTTCCCGACGAACTGGCCGCGAACGCAGCGCGCGAACAGCTCTCGAAGGTGGATAGTGTGGCTTCGATTGATTCCAATTATTCGCTGGAAAAACCCGCTCCTTTCGCCATGGCTTCCGTCGATGGAAGCTCGCCATTCAATCTCAAGTCGGATGCGGGTCCAGGTGATGGGAAACAAATTGTCATCGGTCTGATCGACACGGCGGTGCAGCGGTTGAACGACAACATGCAGGGATTCATGTTGGCAGGTTTGTCGGTGGCCGGTGAAGCAAATGTGAACAGCGACCTCCCAATGCACGGCACCACCATGGCGGAATCCATGTTACTCGGACTCAACAGCACCCTTTCCGGGCAGACTGCATCCATCAAAATTTTGTCTGTCGATATCTACGGCCCCAATCCATCAACCACCACATTCAGGGTCGCACAAGGGATCACCGCAGCCGTTAACGGGGGCGCAAATATTTTATCGCTCAGCCTTGGCAGCGAGGGAGACAGCGAATATCTCCGCAATTTGATCCAGCAGGTTTCGCAAAAAAATATCCCCATTTTCGCCGCGGCGGGAAATCAGCCGGTAACGACACCCACATATCCAGCGGCTTACCCCGAAGTCATTGCCGTGACTTCTGCCGGGGACAGGACGGACACCATTGCCTCGTATGCCAACCGAGGTTCATTCGTTGATGTGATTCTTCCCGGGGCAACCGTGATTTCGTATGGCGGATCAAGTTACTATGTGAACGGCACTTCTGTTTCAACCGCATTGGCCAGTGGCATGATGGCTGGACTGGCTTACAATTCAAAGCGTCCGCCCGGCCAGGTGGAATCCACTTTCCGCAGCGCCGTCGCCTATAAACGGTAATCGTGCCGGGAATTCCAGCTTGCAGCGATGTCCACCTGCATTAACCTATGCGCGTGGGTTGGCTGACCGATAAAACTTCATTTGCAATCGCTGTGCTTTTCTACGGAATCAGCATGGTTTACTCCTTTTTTCTTTGGCGAAAGGGATTCCGTCAGGACAACCGGGTCAATTACAGCCTGCTCCTGATTGCCTTTCTTTTTCATACAACTGCAATGTTTAAAAGGGGGTTCTCTCTGGAACGTTGTCCCGTTCATAATCTTTACGAGGCAACCATGTTTGTGACCTGGACGATGGTGACCGCTTATCTTTTGCTTGGGCTTTGGTCGCGCCTGCGCTTTTTAGGCGCGTTCGTCTCGCCGATACTATTCGCGATTGGCGTTTTTGCCCTGATGCCCGGACTCGATGTGCAGAAACCGGAACCGGAATTTACCGGCGGTTGGCTAAGTTTGCATGTGGCGCTTTTCGCTCTTTCCTACGGCGCGTTCGGTCTAAGTTCCGTTGCCGGAATGATGTATCTCACACAGGAGCATAATCTCAAATTCCACAAGCTCCGCGCGGTCGTTTCTCTGCTGCCGCCCATCCAGCGTCTTGAATTGGTCATGGGCCGCCTTTTGCTGGGAGGCTTTCTTTTGTTGAGCATGGGGCTGGTGGTTAGCGCTGTCTGGTTCAATCAAATTCGCGGTAATTTTTCGCAGGACGCACCAAAAATTCTTTGGTCCGTCCTCGTATGGCTGATGTGCCTCGGATTAATTCTGATGCGTTGGAAATTTTCCCAACGCGGACGCCGTTTTGCCTGGGGGACCATCGGACTGTTTATTTTTGTGGCGCTGACCTTTTGGGGTTCGAGCCTGATGTCACCGTTACATTCTCCCAACGCCAAAACGGAACGCGGTTCCATGCTCGACACAACCGCCGTTCAAAATTTTGCCAACGAGAACTCGCGATCCAAAACCTAACTCATGCCCATTGTTGTCATTGGATTAAGTCATCATTCCTCGCCGGTCACGGTGCGAGAGCGATTTGCTTTTTCTGAAACGGTCATTCCCGCCGCGCTTCAGAAATTGCGCAGCGCCGGAATTGCTGACGAAGCGGTCATTCTCTCGACCTGCAACCGTGTGGAAATTTACGTCGCAACCCAGCTCGATCCCCGGCAGGCGTTCCCTGCGTTGCAAAATTTTTTAATGGATCATCACAACTATCGTGAGCCGCTCAACGGTGAGATCTACACGTTAAGCGAACCGAAAAGTTTGGAGCATCTTTTCAAAGTAGCCTGCGGACTTGATTCCATGGTGCTCGGTGAAACGGAAATTCTGGGACAGTTAAAAAAAGCCTACGATCTGGCCCTGAATTACAAGCACACCGGCAGTCGATTGAACAAAGCGTTTCAACGTGCCTTCAATGTCTCCAAACAAATCCGAACGGAAACTAATATCCAACGCGGCAGTGTCTCGGTAGGTTCGGTGGCCGTTGAGCTGGCGGAGAAAATTTTTAATTCGCTGGGCGACCGCCAGGTGATGGTCATCGGTGCGGGTGAAACCAGTGAGAAAACGGCGCGCGCTCTTCTATCCCGGGGCGCTAACAGCATCATTGTTTCGAATCGTTCCCATGACCGTGCCGTCGCGCTCGCAGCGGAATTGAACGGACGCGCGGTGCATTTCGATGATTGGGCCGATGAATTCGCAAAGGTTGACATTGTGATCAGCAGCACTGCGGCACCGCATCACATTCTTGACCGAGCCAGGTTGGAATCGCTGATGAAATTGCGCAAAAACCGTTCGCTTTTGCTCATCGACATTGCGGTGCCGCGCGACATCGATCCCGAGGTCAATTTTTTGGAGAATGTTTACCTTTACAACATCGATGATCTCCAGGCGATTGCGAACGATTACCTCCAGCAACGTCGCACCGAAGTGCTACAGTGCGAAAAAATCATCAGCGAAAAAGTCAAAACGCTTCTGCAATTTTCCTCTTCCACCGAATTGCCTTCAGGCTCAAAGCTTGCCTACGAATGACGGCAAGGGGCTAAATGCTTTCTCGTCCCGTGACCGTTTAATTTTAAATGAGATCGACTGAAAAACCCATTTACATCGCCACTCGCGGCAGCCCCCTGGCACTCGCGCAATCCGATGCGGTGCTGGCGTTATGCCGAAAGCAGTTTCCCCGACAGCCATTCGAACTAAAAATCATCAAGACGACCGGTGACAAATTGCAAAAAGTGTCGATGGCCCGGATTGATGCGACGTTGCCCCGCGGACTTTTTACGAAAGAGCTGGAAGACGCGATGCTCAAGGGCGAAGCCGATTTTGCAGTTCACAGTTTGAAAGATTTACCCACCACTTTGCCGAGCGGATTGAAACTAGGTGCCGTCGGCAAACGCGTGGACGTTCGAGATGTATTGATCGCCAAATCCAAATGGCAAATTTCTGATCTGCCGCAGGGCGCAACCATCGCGACCAGCAGCACGCGGCGAAGCGCCCAACTACTCGAGCGCCGTCCTGATTTAAACATCGTGCCGATTCGCGGTAATGTTGGAACGCGTCTGCAAAAACTTTCGAGCAATCCGGAACTGCACGGAACCATTCTGGCCGCAGCCGGTTTAAACAGGTTACAATATCAAATTGACGCGAACAGCATGCTATCCGGCGAAGGAATTCCTGAAGGTGCTTTCGCCATGCCGATTGCGCCGGAAGAAATGCTTCCATGCGTGGGCCAGGCGGCCATTGGAATTGAGTCGCGTGAGAACGATGAGCGGATTGATGCGATATGCCAGAAGTTAAATGACAGTGCGACGTGGCATTGTGTCACGTCGGAGCGCGCCTTTCTTCGCGGGATGGGTGGCGGTTGCCAAAGCGCGGTGGCCGCTTATGCGGAAATTTCTGCAAATCAAATCTGGTTGCGCGCCGTATCGTATCTGTCAAAAAATGTGCAGCGCGGCGAACAACGGGGGCCATTGAATCAAGCCACTGAATTAGGCGAACAGTTGGCCAAGGAATTAAGAACGCAATGAAGTCCAAAGGAATTGTTTATCTGGTTGGTGCCGGTCCTGGCGACGCGGGATTGCTGACTCTTCGCGGAGCTGAATTGCTGGGCCGCGCGGATGTGGTCATTTACGACGCGCTCGTAAATACAGATTTGCTGCGGTTCGCTCCAAAGGCGGAAATTATTTACGCGGGAAAACGTTGTAAAGATCACGCGATGTCGCAGGAGGAACTCAGTGGGTTGCTCGTAACGAAAGCGCACGAAGGGAAATGCGTCGTTCGATTAAAAGGCGGCGATCCTTACGTCTTTGGGCGTGGTGGCGAAGAAGCGGAAGAACTTTTCGAAGCGGAAATCCCCTTTGAAGTAGTTCCCGGGATTTCGTCCAGCGTGGCCGCGTTGAACTATGCCGGTATTCCAATGACGCACCGCGAACATTCTTCCATTTACACCGTCATCACCGGACACGAAAATCCTGCTAAAAATGGGACCAACATCGATTGGGCGATGGTCGCGAAGGTTCCCGGAACCAAGGTTATTTTGATGGGTGTCCAACGCATTCGCGATATTTCCCAGGCTCTGATCGCTCATGGTCTAGCTCCCGAAACGCCCGTTGCCATGGTTCGCTGGGCCACCACAGGCCAACAAAAATCCATCGAAGGAACGCTCGCCACCATTCCCGATGTGGCTGAGAAAACAAAATTTTCTGCGCCCGCCGTCACGGTAATCGGCGACGTCGTCAAGCTGCGTAAAAAACTAAACTGGTTCGAAAAGCGTCCCCTGTTCGGCAAACGAATTGTGGTGACCCGCTCTCGCAATCAAGCGAGCCAGCTTTCGAAACTATTGCTGGATCGCGGCGCGGATGTCCTGGAAATTCCTACGATCAAAATTGTCCCGCCCACCGAGCAAATTCAGTTTGCGGAAGTGTTGCTCGATTTGAATTCCTACGACTGGCTGATCTTCACCAGCCCGAACGGTGTCACGACTTTTTTCGAAATGTTTTTCAAGGCGTTTGAAGATATGCGCGACATCGGCGGGGTGCGCATCGCGGCAATTGGCCCCGCGACGGCGGCAAAGCTGAAAGACCTTCATTTAAAAGTGGATTTGATACCCGAAGAATACGTCACAAAAAAAATTGCGGACGCATTTAAAAAATTTGAAAGCATCGAGAATCTAAGAATGCTGTTGCTGCGCGCGGAAGTGGCCAATCGCGAGTTGCCCGAAAAATTGGAAGAGATGGGCGCAATTGTTGATGATATCGCTTGCTACAAAACCGTTCCTGAAACCGAAGATATCAACGGAGCAGCGGCTAATTTGACTGAGACGGGCGCGGATTGGATTACATTTACGAGCAGTTCGACGGTGGAGAATTTCCACGCGCGTTTCAATTTGCCCGCCCTGTTAAAACAATTTCCAGAAACCAAACTCGCGTCGATCGGCCCGGAAACGACGAAGACGATTGTGGGTTTGGGATTGAAGCCGGCCATTGAAGCAAAGCCGCACACCATTGAAGCTCTTGTGAAGGCGATTGAGCAACGTAGCCGCGTCTCGTGAGAGTGCGGTGAATTATACCGTTTCCCTAATATAACCGGTTGTTTGCCGACGGCTACCTCCTCTCCCCATCCCTCTCCTCCATCCGATGGAGGAGAGGGTGCCCGGAGGGCGGGAGAGGAGGCGCTTTCGGTCATTCCACCGAATCTCACTGCGAAATGGTATTATTTCGAAATCGACTTGGACAAATCCGCGCTCTAACGAGTCGCGGCCACGAGTTAACGGAGAAAATATTCGAGCAACGTGTTGCATTCGATTTCTTGAATTTTCCGCAGAACCGAAATGGTTTTCTCAGCGCGCTTGGCCAACGCATCCTCACCCGCATCGACGAATGCCAACGCATCCCATCCGCCGTCGCGAACGAGTTTTGTTTTCAAATTGTTTTCGTTGGCGTCATCCAAAAATCGGGTGACGCGCGCCGCGATTTCGGGAAAACACGGATGCTCGCCCGCCCGATGAAACCAATATTTCGCATTCCCATAATCCGGCTCGCGCCGATGCATGATGCCGTGAAGAAAGCTTCCATCTGCGTTGTGAATCTCTTGCGAAATGGAATGCGATTTATCGAGGTGATCGTGCCAGAGCAAAACGAGTGAACGAATCAGCGGTTGCGCGGATTCGGTAAGTTTCGTTTCGGCAAAATTCTGGCAGAGTTTGCCTTCCAGGATCTGGACCGAATCACGATTCAAGCGCGGCTCCGGCCCCAAAGAGGCGAGTTCATCCGTCTGCAACAACGATTGGAATTTCTGAAAAGCAATGTGACGTTCACTCACGCGCCTAGACTATTGAGATTCTGTCTGAGGCTCAATTGGTTTTACGATCGGCAGTCTGACCCCTTGGAGCGAGATTACGACGAATTGGAACTTCTGCAAATCTCGTAGCGGCGTCTCAGCAGAGCGCCGCATTCTCTTATGTCCCGCCATCGGCGGCGCTCTTCCGAGTCGCCGCTACGCCACCTTCCTCGCCAATAACCAGGAACTCAATTCACAGAGGAACCTTGCCAAACCCAGTCGCCTTTTTCCGAATCAACGCCCGTAGTCTTTCTTGGAACGATGGTTCCGCCGTCGTCACTTTCATTCCAACCGACCGAATAGAGTATAAATTTCCCGTCATCCGTGCGGCGATATTTTAAAGGTTGTCCGCCAATTATATCGTGTGGAAGTTTGTTAGCGAATCGCGGCACAAGCGCATCGAGCGTTTTCGGAAAATTTCCGTGGGCCAGACGATACTGTTCGAGGGCGCAAGCGAGAAATGCCTGGTTCGCTTTGGTTTGGTTTAATGCGAGCGTATGGATTGCCCTGCTGAAATTGGGAGTCATCAAATGGGCAATGAAAGTATAGGGAGAAAAACGGCGCACGGTCATCTCCAACTCTCGAGGGGCTTCATTTTGAATATGCGGTGAAACCAGCCGATTCATTAAATCCAAACCTTCCATCGGCTTTTGTTTAAGCTTGGCAATTATAACCATGTTTTGATAAATCCAGCCGCGCGGCACCAGCGAGTATTTGAGATACTTCATCTTCTCCCACGGATTTGTGGGGAGAGGCTCGAAAGAAAATATTTTACGAAGCGGGATGGTTTCGAGAGTTTGAGCGGAAGCGACTTGCTCAAACTTAAATGCTTCAAAAACAGGCGGAAGCAGGTTTATCGCTTCGAGTTGTTTTCCAAGTGCGACAAGTTGCGGCTCGCGCCATGCTTGAAGTTGCAGGCCATCCGCGACGGTCGAGGTGAAATGCCCGGTCACAGCGACATTGATCATCGCGGCTACAAAAGTCATTGGTTGACCTGATGGCTCCGATTCGAGCAGTCGGCGGATATTGTGGACGAGCGTCAATTCACTTAGCGCTTTTTCAGGATTACCCAGCAGCAAATGAGATTTGGCCCGGTGCGAAAGGGTCTGCGCAACCATTCTTACCGTGATAAAATCCGGAATGGGAATCGCGAATGGCTGCGAATAATCTCCACCCATTCGGGAATAGGGACGTTTCAGCGCTTCGCGAATTGCGTCGAAATCGGATCCTAATTTCTCGCTCCATGCCAGATAATCTCTCGCTGCTGTTTCAGTCGTGATTTCTATAATTCTATTCGTATTGGATCCTAGCCGCGCTCGGAATTCATTTGTGTTTGTCTGGCCGAGATTTTGCGCCGTAGTAGAACCAGAGCGGATAAACCATACCGCCATGTTCGGTGCATCGAAGAAATTTTGATCGGCCGGCACGACCGGAGGAATAAAGGCATTCCAATCGAACACCGCGCCTTTCGCTTCTAATTCACGTTTGCAATTTTCCCAAGCGCGTTTGCCGCGCCAGTTTTCCACAGTGTAGAAAATGGCGATCAACGTTGCGAAAGCGGATAGTCCAACCAACATTCGCCGTGCGATTCGCCAGGTAAAGAATCGTTGAAAAGGAACGTGGGCGGATTTCGTTTGGGTTTTATGAGTAGTGTTTTCCATAAAGTTTATCCAATTATCGAAATTGTTTGCAGTTCAGTTCTTGGCTGAGGGTGATTGCGACGTGGTGGTTCGGCAGGTTGGCTGTTCGCAGGAGAAATCAATTCGGCGAGCAGTTGTCTTTGTTCTTCCATTCTCTCGATCATCGCCGGGGCGGACGCGGAATTTCCGGCGAACTGAACTTCACCGCTGCTTAAAGCTGAATTGATTCCCCACAGCACGAGCCAAAGCGCAGCCATGCCAGTCCACGCGCGACGAGAAGACCAAATCAGTTCGCGCCATAAGGTTCGGATTACCCACGAAAGCGAATGATTTTTGAGTGAAGGCGAAACGGCATTTGCCTTATGCAAAATTTCCCGCCGCCATTCGCCGGGAATGGGTCGAATGGTTTGCCGTTCAAGTCGTTTTTCAAAATCGTCGGAGTTCATAATTTCAAATTTCGTAGCCGCCGACGTGAGGAGGCGGTTTGGATTCAGCAACGTCGTCCGCCTCC
>JBKJOA010000406.1:0-5893 GCA_046593365.1 Limisphaerales bacterium | reverse complement strand
GCAACGATTGTTTTCGCTTTTTCATCGGCGTGTTCCACCAGCTCTGCGGGAAGTTCTTTCAAAAACTGAGAGGGATGGCACGGCAGCATTTGCCCATATTTTTTCCGCCCGCCGCAGTGGCTGATCGTCAGCGTTGTCATGGCGCGAGTGATGGCCACGTAAAAAAGACGCCGCTCTTCATCAAGCGTTCCTTCAACCTTCGAGCGGGAATGCGGCAGAAGTCCTTCCTCAAGCCCAACAATGTAAACGTGCGGAAATTCCAAGCCCTTACAACTGTGCATCGTAATCAGCGTAACCGCGTCGCCTTGATTTTCCTTTTCCTCTTTGCGATCGCTATCGAGCATGATGTCTTCCAAAAAACTCTCGAGATGTTCCGGCGGGCTTTTTGCGCTGGCTTCGCCACTTTCCAATGTCGCGATCATATCTTTCAAATTGCGCACGCGATTCTCCGCAGTTTCGACCTTCTTTTCAGAGCGACGCAATTCGTTGAGGTAACCCGTGTCGTCCAATATTTTTTCCGCCCATTGCCGGAGTGAACCGGTCTCGTCCAACCGCGTGCGAGTGGTTTCAACCAGTTCCAAAAATTCTAAAATGCTCTCCCGCGTTTTGGTTTGAAATGATGCTTGCACATCGGTGTGGCGCATCGCTGCGAACACGGAGCAATGGCGCTCCTGGCTGGCGGCCAGCAAACGCTCCATCGTCACATCGCTTAATCCACGCGCCGGAACATTGGCGATGCGCAACAGGCTCACGTCATCGTTTGGATTGAGAAATGTTTTTAGATACGCGAGAAAATCTTTGATCTCGCGCCGATCGAAATAACTCTGGCCCCCGATCAGATGATAACGAACGCTCGCCTGGCGCAACGCGGTTTCCAAAACACGCGACTGAATATTCGTGCGAAAGAGAATCGCCTGATCCACCCACAGGATTTTATGAGCCAGCCGCGCATATTCAATTTGCTCAACGATGGTTCGAGCCTCTGTTTCGTCATCGGTAAACGTGTGTATAATGATTTTTTCGCCATGCCCTTTCTGCGACCAAAGTTGTTTTCCTCGGCGACGCGCATTGTTTTTAATCACCGCATTGGCTGCAGCGAGAATCGTCGTGGTTGAACGATAGTTTTGCTCCAGCTTGATGACCTTGACCGTCGGGAAATGCTTTTCCAGTTCAAGCAGGTTTGCAATTTCCGCGCCGCGCCAGCCGTAAATACTTTGATCGTCATCACCCACCACACAAAAATTTTTGTGTTCTTTCGTGAGCAGATGCATGAGCTGAAATTGCGAAGCGTTTGTGTCCTGGTATTCGTCCACCATCACGTAACGATATTTGGCGCGGCAGGCTTCCAGCGTTTCTGGATGCTCAATGAATAGTTTCAGCGTGAGCAAAATCAAGTCATCGAAATCGACCGCGTTGCAGGCGCGGAGAGCGGATTCGTATTTTAACTGAACGTGCTGCGCCATGGCCGCAACACTTGGTTCAGCCGCAGCGGCGCGGGCACCCCCGTTTTTGAAGCGACTCAGCAAACTCAAAATCGCGGCGGGATCTGTTTTCTCTCCCTTCGCAGAAAAATGGCTCAGGATTTTTTTAACAGCACTCAACTGTTCCGATTCGTCGTAGATGACAAAATTGCGTTTGTAACCGAGCCGTTCAATGTGCTGCCGTAAAATGCGAACGCAAAGCGAATGAAAGGTGCAAACGGTAGGTCGAGCGTCTTCATTGCGGGTTCCGCGCTCCGCATTCCGCGTTCTTGGGATCAGTTTGCTGACACGCTCCTGCATTTCGCGAGCGGCTTTATTGGTGAAGGTGACGCCGAGAATATTACCGGGGGCAATCCCCTTCTCCATCATGTGTGCGATTCGAAAAGTGATGACGCGGGTTTTTCCGGTTCCGGCCCCAGCCAAAATCAAAACCGGGCCTTCGATCGTTTCGACGGCCAGCCGCTGCTGTGGATTAAGCGTGGAAAGATTCAACATGCGAAATGTGGCGAAAAAAGTTGCGGATGAACTTACGATTTTGCCTGTTTCGCCTGTTCGAGTTTCTTTAAATCCTCGGCAAGAAATTGGGCAACGTCTTTGAATTTGCTCACGTTCGCCGGGTTGAGGTTCATCAAAATTTTGTGAGCTTCCAGACAATTGCGCGTTACCTCCACGCGAGAAGCAGCTTCTCCATCGCGGGGGAGCGGCTCAAAGTTTTCTCCATTTGGATTGCTTGAGTGAATGACTCTGAAAAGATGCGCCACACCTAAATTCTCCAGAAGATCAGAGATGCGCGCATTGGGATTGGCAATTTCCACCGAACAAACGACACCGCGCTCATTGGACTCGGCGAATTTCAATCCGATTCCGGCGAGCACGCCGAGAAACGTGCTGTCCATGATGATGCATTCGCAGATATCGAGCACGAAACGCCGGTATCCACGCTGCCAAAGTTCCGCGACCAAATTCTTTAAATCGAGGCTTGATGTGAACGTGGCTCGTCCGGAAATACGGATCCAGACCGAGCTATCCAAGATCGCCACGGTTAACTTACCGGCGGTTTTACTTGCTGACTCCATACAAAATTTATCGGTTCAAAATGATTCTAAGCAAAGCAGCGGTGCAGCGGATTTAATTCATCGCTTTGACTGGGCTGTTTGGTCGGTTAACAATTCGCACGAGCGCCTGTTGCAAAACAAGCGATTCGTCCAGATTACTTGAAACAAGCTGGCGATTGCATTGCAACAACAAATCCATCGCGCGCACCAGTTCGGCTGAGGTGTAATTGCGCGCCTGCCCCACGGCTTTGAATAAAACGTAAGGATTCATCGCCAGCGGGTTAAAACGTTTATCTTCAGGCAATGCATCCGCTGGAACTTTTTCGAGCTGCACTTTGAACCGGGAATAATCTCCACCCGGTTTCAGCCAGCCTGCATTGAGCATTTCCTTGAGAAAAATCAAAACACGGATCTTCGTAATCAGCCCGTAAAGCATGCCGATTTCCGATTTCTGTTTGTCGAATTTCATTTCCCACATTTCTTTGTCCAGGCAGCTCAAAAGCTCAGGTAAATTACGTTCGCCGAGGGCGTCGCCTAATGCAAATGCTCGCGCTTGTTTATTGCGCGTGACAATCGTGGAAACATCGTTCTCATTGATCTCCTTGCGGTCACCGACATACAAACTGAGCTTTTCAATCTCGTTGCTGAGCAGGCGAATATTAGGCCCCACGTTGACCACCAGTTCGGCCAGCGCTTCGGCATTGATTTCCTTTTTTAAGTCGCGCAAGGAACGTCGAGCAAAAATCTCCGCCTGATCCGCCCAATCCTTGTCATCCATCGACCAGCCGGCAAACGCTTCCACTGCACCAATTTTATCAATCGTTTTGTAGAAAACCTTTCGCTTGTCCACCTTGCCCGCACTGATCAATAAACGGACGTTCTGCCAATCAAAATTCTTCAGTTCCTGGGAAATTTCGACCAGAGTTTCTGTCACCACCTGCGCGCTGGCCGTCCGCTCTTCGCCCATGAAATTACAATTCTGCAACCAAATGACTTTCGCACCGCCAAAGAAGGGAAGGGTTTGCAAGGCTTCGCGAAGTTTGGCCAAAACTTTTAATGCTTCGCCGCTGTTGCTGACGCTCGCATCGATGATTTCGTGATCCATGCCACCCAATTCGGCGCACCACTCCTGGTAGATTTGTTTGGCTCGTCCTTTGACGGCGAATTCGTCGTCACCGCAAATGAGGAGCAGCGATTTGGCAGGCGCAGCAGCAGGCATGTTATTCGGTTTCGCCGCCGTTCTCGTTAATCCGTTCGAGAACTTCAGTCATATCCTCAACCTGCTCAAAGAGCGAAGTGCGGACAAAAATTGGACGCTTCTGCGCCGCCGCCAAGGCCAGGCAATCGCTCGGGCGCGCATCGATTTCCACGATTTTGCGGCCCAGTTCATTTTCCTGCTGCAAAACGAGTCGCGCAAAATAAGTGGAGTTTTTTAGTTCCGTGATCACGACCCGTTCCACGGTGATGTTGAAACCTTTAAAAACGCTCCCAATCAAATCGTGGGTTAATGGCCTCTCTTTGGGAGTATCGCGCAGAAACATTCCGATCACTGCGCCCATGTTGTGTTCCACCTGAATAACGAAAACCTTTTCATCGTTCCCGACAAAAATCGCGCACCCGCTATTGGCGGGAAGAATGCCGCGTATTTCCACCGACAGAACATCGCTCTTCATGTCTTAACTTTATGATTTGAAGCGAAAAAGACAAGCCTGCGAGTACGGACACAGTTCTCAGCGTGATTCCATTTGGCTCATTATTGGAAATCCGATTCAGCCCGTGCTAACTCCCGATCAATATCCTTTCCTTCGTAGAACCAGAGCCGACCACGCACGCGAACGGTTCCGCCTGGCACACAATGGGGCAACACCGGATCGGCGTGCGGGCACGGAACCATTTTGATTACCCCATGCCCGACCGCAGCGTTCCCATGCCGTCAGAATCCAACGGTCGCCACCGGCCGAGTGAACCGCCACCGCCGGAACGCGAAAGATTTTGTTCGTGGTCGTCTGGTCATTGAAGTCCGGAGCGCCCTTCAGGTGGTCGCAGATTTGGGTCCGCAGGGCGGTCAGCGGCTGGTCCGAACCGTTCCGCAACCACAACTCCATATCCGCCCCGCCCGCCTTCGCATGGATCGAAGCGCCGAAGGCGACCTTGTTCGGCAGCACGCGCTCATAATGCAAACCGCCGTCCGCATCGCGTGTCCAGTCAATGTTCTCGATGATAACATTTCGCTCATCCCAGATCGTTGGGATGTGAGTGTGCGCAAGATAGAGCAGACGCTTTTCGCTGAAAATCGCTTCAGGCAAATCTACGACCACGTAGCTCGTCGTATCCCACGGCAGGAATACGCTCGCCTTCGTGCCTCGCTGGAAATCAATGTTTCCATCAGTGAAACCTCGCCGCACTTCGCGTCCGCCCGGATACGGCAGCACACGCACTTCGCCACCAGCCGGTTTTTTAGGAAGTGCGTCACGACTGATGCTGAGTTCGGCGGCTTTCTTTTGCACTTCCTCGGAGCTCCAGCCGCAAACCCGCGCGGCTTCGTCCCAGGTGTAACGGTGGTGGACGAGCATGTCCTCCAACCAGAATCTTAAGTTGCGGCGTGTCGCTTCCATCTCGACCGGTAGAATCAGGCGTTCGGGCGGGCGCGCGGGCTGCCGCGTTTTCAGCAGCGGATCGGGCGGAAGATTTTCGCGATCAATATACGGCTCAAGGTCGCGCACGGCGATGCAGCGAAATTTGTTTTCCTTCAAATAATTCATGTATTCGCGGAAAGGTTCAGGCGGCGTATGCACCCAGGGATGGGCCACGTCCGGCACGCCGTGGAATTGCAGCACGACAATCTGCCCGTTCGTCGCTCGGGCCACGACACTCTTGAAATGTTCGAGCGTCCAGATCGGGTAAGCATCACCCGTGGTAGGAATGAGTAGCGGATGGTGGCGCTTGGGATCGTAGGTCGCGCCAATGTCGAGCGTGCCGTAGCGCGCTTCCGGTTGCTCGCCGCGACGGGCAAACTTGTAGCCCAGTTCAAAGAGCCGCTGTACCGCTTCCGGGCCAAATGTGTTTCCACAATAAGCAAAGCTCACGGGTCGCGGCACTTTGGCTTTGGTTTGATCAAGCCCGCGATCAACCAAAGACAACTCCGCAGCGAGGCGTGCCGCGTTCTTTGGTTGGGAAAAATCGTCATGCGTCCAACTGTGGTTGCCGATCTCGAAGCCCATTTGATGAATCTCACCGATCTCCTCCCAGGTCATGAAATTCGTGCGGTCATCCATCCACTTGTGGGTGATGAAAAAGGTCGCGCCGAACCCTGACTCTTTCAGGAGCGGCGCGACAAAGGTGCGATGCGATTTAACC
>JBKJOA010000238.1:0-2807 GCA_046593365.1 Limisphaerales bacterium | reverse complement strand
GCCGACTTGCCGAAAAACGGCAGCATCCAGGTGTTGATGCCGTTGGTCCCGTAATAGCTGATCCAATTGGACAGCCCCGCGCCAGCCACGATCGCCTTGAAGCGGTTCGTCTGCGTGTTGGCCCACATCGCCATGAACCCTCCATAGGAGCATCCAGTCAAACCGAGGCGCTCATCGTCAACAGGCGCGATCTTCTCGACCGCATCGATGCCGGTAAGGATGTCGCGCAGATCTCCACCACCGAAGTCGCGTTTATTGGCAGCGGTGAACGCTTCGCCCTGACCGTAAGAGCCGCGCGGATTCGGCAGGAAGAGATAATAGCCCGCGTCTTCCGGTGCGCTCGCCAGCCCTTTCTCGACGAATCGCGGCGTGCTTGCCGCGGACGGCCCGCCGTGCACCGAGACAATCATCGGCGCCCGTTTCGTTGTATCTTGATACAAAGGAGAAAGAAGCCAGCCCTGAACGCGACGTCCTTCGTTTGTCCATTGCACGCTTCGGGCGCCGACTGCCGGCGGCACTGCATCGTTGTCATGAGTGAGCTGGTGAGGGGCGGCCGCCGGGCCGCCATAAATGGCAGGCGGATGGGTAAAGTCCTGGACTACGGTGGCAACCATGTTGCCACTCGCATCCCAGGCGACCTTGCCGTCCCCGGCCGCCAGACTGACCGGCATACTAAATAGCGCGCGGAGCGAGTGGTCTGGCTCGATGGCCATCGCCCCCATCCGGTCGTTTTGCAACGTCGCTGCCCGAAGTCCTCCGTGGGTCCACGTCAGCGCGGTGAAGGTGAGGGCCTGGCCCTTGGTGATGTTGATGGGGTCGCCGCCCGTGATCGGCACGGTCCAGACGTCCCCACCGATCGAGCCGAAGTCGCTCATCAGGCCGCCGATGTAGGCAACTGTCCTCCCGTCAGGTGAGACCCGGGGCATGTTTAGTTGGGTCGTGGGTTTGGCGATGCTGGTCACCGCACCGGTTGTCGCGTCGACCCGGTCCAAGGTCGCTACCCACCAGTTCGCATCGCCGTTCCCGAGCGCGGAGGTCACTACTAGGGAGGACCCGTCCGATGCCCAGTCAAATTCGTAAATGTATCGCCCGGCTGGGGAAAGTGGGGTGATGGCCGTTGTCGGCGCTTTTCCTAACGCAACGATCGCGAGACGCTGTTCGTCGTTCGTAACGCCAATCTCGCCCACTTGGCGCGCACCTGCCTGGGTTGCGCCCGTTTCCTTTGTGGCGCCCAACGTCACCAGCATAGCGATTCGGGTTCCGTCAGGTGAGAAGCGCGGCGTCGAGGCGAGCCCATTTATCGTCGCCACCGTGATGGCGGTCGCGCCGCGTGTCACCATCAACATCGACACACCCTTGCGCTGGTCACGCGCCAGAAATGCAATTGCGTCGCCTCGCGGCGCATATGTAAGGCCTGAATAAGTGCAGTTTGAGCACGGATCGATCCGGCGAAGGATTCGTCCGTCGCGAGCTGAGCGCAGGACGATCGGGCTGTGGCCTGCGGCACCGTCCTCGATATTGGCTATATCAGTGCCTGATGGGGAGAGCGTCACTGCCGCGTAGCTGTGAAGTTTCGCTTGAGCCGGAGCGAACGTTACGGAAGCCAGCAAAACTGCAGGGATCGTGCGCATGGATTATCCTCAATCTGGATCAAATGGCAGGAGCGTATCACCTTGAATATGTTTGGCGACTGGCGCTGTCTACGGGCAGGGAGACTATGCGAGCGAGCGGCGACTGCTCTGTCCCATATTCGGCGGTTGGCTATCGAGGCTAGGGTTCGCGAGTTTACTTTCGCCTGGGACCACGTGTCGACGTCTGAGTGGTAACTCACGGTCGCGCTGCAAACAGTCCGCTTTCGACCTCACCCTGATATAAAGCGGACCGGCGGTCACCGGCAGAAGCAGTCAATTGACCCTTTTTCGCTAATGTCCGCTTTCCACCCATTGCGGTCATAACGCTCTTCCCAGTCACTCCAGTCGTTTTCTGAGCGATTGGAGAAGCCATGGCAGACATTTTCGCGGCACCCCTTCGGAGCGGTGCTAAGCTACCTCTACGTGCGGTCGAGGTTTGGGGCATCCGCATTCGTCTCCAAGTCCAGGGCAAAACGAGAGACCTCGCGTTGTTCGACATCGCCTTGGACAGCAAACTGCGCGGCTGTGACGTCGTCGCGCTCCGGATAGGTGACGTTGTGGCGGGTGCGACGCCTCGAAACCGTGGGACAGTCATTCAGCAAAAGACCGGTCGTCCGGTTCAATTTGAAATCACTGAGCAAACCCAGCGATCGATCGCGGCATGGCTTGAACGCCGCGAGGGCGGCCCCTCGGACTGGCTATTTCCCAGTCGGATGAACCTCGGGCGTCACCTTTCGACTCGTCAATACTCTCGCCTGCTCAAACGATGGGTTGCCATCCTCGGATTGGCACCGTGCGGCTATGGCACGCATAGCCTGCGCAGGACAAAGGTATGTTTGCTCTATCGCAAAACTGGCAACCTGAGGGCGTGCCAACTCCTCCTTGGTCATAGCAAGCTGGAGAGCACGGTTCGTTACCTAGGCGTCGAAGGAGACGACGCCCTCCAATTATCGGAGGGGCTCGAACTGTAACCCTGATCCCATGCGTTGGGACTATCGGGGAGCGTTTTTGGGAGCACAGCCCCTGTGAGAGCTTTTATGCAATGATTTCATCATGCAGTGGCGGAGACGGAGGGATTCGAACCCTCGGTAGGAGTAAACCCCCTACGGCGGTTTAGCAAACCGCTGGTTTCAGCCACTCACCCACGTCTCCGGCTGCGGCAGGGGCGGGCTGTAG
>JBKJOA010000140.1:0-6829 GCA_046593365.1 Limisphaerales bacterium | reverse complement strand
CTGGTTGAAAAGCACTTTGGAAAAAGTCGGTTTGCGCAGCATCAACAACGTTGTGGACATCACGAATTATGTGATGTTGGAAACCGGCCAGCCGTTGCACGCGTTTGATTATCATTTGTTGCAAAGTCAAAGTGCTGCCAGCGTCCCGCTGGCAGTCGGGCGAGACGCCCGACCCACGATTGTCATCCGTCGCGCCAATGAAGGCGAAAAATTTATGACGCTCGATGCCAAGGAACGCACTTTGACTGGCGAAATGTTGCTGATCGCCGATGAAACAAAGCCGATCGCGCTCGCTGGAATCATGGGCGGACAAAATTCTGAAATTAACGCGGACACGAAAGATGTCTTGATCGAGAGCGCGTATTTCAAACCGCAAAATATCCGCGCTACTTCCAAAAAGTTGGAGCTGCGCACGGATTCTTCTTATCGCTTCGAGCGCGGCGCGGATGTGGAGATTTGCGATTGGGCAAGCCGCCGCGCAGCGCAACTGATTTGTGATTTGGCGAACGGTCAGGTTCTCGGCCATTCGATTGATAATCATCCGAAACAAACTCCAGCGAAGGAAATTAATTTGCGTCACGCCAAGACGTCGGAATTGTTGGGGATTCCAATTCCTGCGAAAAAGCAAATTGAGTTCTTGAAGCAACTCGGCTTGGAAATTTTAGTCTGCAATAGCGAAGAATTTTGCACGATTCGCATTCCATCTTTTCGCGTCGATTTGAAACGCGAAGTCGATTTGATCGAAGAAATCGTCCGGCTCCACGGCATTGATAAAATTCCCGCCACTCCGCCACGCGGCGCGATTGGCGCAAACGCATTTGATAAAACTTACGACGAGATTGCGGAGTCGCGCCGCCTCCTCAGCGCGCTTGGTTTGAATGAAGCGCAAGGGCAAACGTTGGTGTCGAGTGTCGAGTGTCGAGTGTCGAGTTCGGAAATTGTCGCGCTGCAAAATCCTTTGAGCAGTGAGATGGATGTGTTGCGTCCGAGCTTGTTGCCTGGATTGTTAAATTCGCTGCGCCACAATTTGAGCCGGAAAAATAATGACGTTGCACTATTTGAAATCGGACGCGTTTTTCAGAACTGCCGACAGAATGTCAGCAGCACTTTGGAAGAACGTCACGTCGCCATCGCGATCACCGGACAACGCAATCCGATTTTCTGGAGCGGCGACGGACGCGATTCCAAATTCGACATTTATGATTTGAAAGGTTTGCTCGAAGAATTTTTCGAGCAATTCGGTTTGCGCGGAATCAGTTTTGTTCGCCGCGACGGAAGCAGTTCGTTGTATCTCGAATCCGCGTCGATCCAACTCGGGAAACTTCCTCTCGGCGAATTTGGCCAACTTTTGCCCACGCTCGCCAAACAGTATGATTTGCGCGACGCCGTTTTTCTCGCGGAACTGAATCTGGATTTGTTGCTCGCTCGCCGCAACACCGGAAAATCGTTCAAAACGTTGCCAGCATTTCCCGCGATTCGCCGCGACGTGGCGATGCTTGTTCCCGAGACAACGACGCACGAATCAGTGTTGCAAACGGTCAAGCAAACCAAGCCGCAGAATTTGGAGAACGTTGAGTTGTTCGATGTATTTCGCGGGAAAAATATCCCCGCTGGCCAAAAGAGCGTCGCCTACGCGTTCACTTATCGCCACGCCGAACGGACGTTGACCGATGCCGAAGTGAATGCCGCTCACGAAAAATTAGTTGAGCAATTCAAGCAAACGTTGCAAGCCGCCGTGCGCGACACTTAGAATTACAAAATGATAGCAGAGAACGAACTTCGCGTTCTACAGGCAAAATTTGAGACTGAAAGGCAGTCCAACCAAACTCACTATCGCGCACTGGAGAAACTGCGCCGAGAGTTTGTAACTCAATTCAAACCGAGTCGAATTCCACTATTGTCATTGGACGACTACGTTGAAGGCAAAGATAGCAAGGACAGTTTCTGCTATTGGGTAGAGTGGAAGACCTCTGAGTTGGGCCGCATCCAAGGCTCGCCCTCAGCTAGGTTCGGAGTTTTCTATGACAAAAAAGCCAAGTGTTTCAAGTTCACCAAAAGATTCGAGAACGAAGACGCAGCTATTGTGTTTCTGCGTGGGCAAATTGCTCGTTTGCTTGAGGCGGGACGCACCAACGACCGGGAGGCAATCCGGCAAATTGAAATCTCACCGATGTTCAAGGGGAAGATTCTATTCCTATACTACCCGGAGAAGTTTCTGAACGTCTTTTCGGAGGAACATGTTGATCATTATCTAAGAGAGGCTGTGCTGGCTTTGCCTGCCGACAACCTCGACGTGTTGGCGAAGAGAGAATTATTACTGGCTTTCAAGACCGGCGACGCGGTTATGTCCAACTGGACGGCATATGAATTCATGCACTTTCTGTATTTTACTTGGCCTCCACTGCCCAAATTATCAAAAGTTCCAGAGCTTCTGCGGAAATATGTGGAGGCTCAGGATTTTCCGCCAGCCCAAAGCACACGAAGCGAGTTTATCTCATTTGAGCTTGGCGATGCTCTGGAATTTCCGAAACAAGAAGTGTCCAAGCGCGCTTCAGGCGAAATTGACTTTGAAAAACAAAATCAGCGGAATAAACGAATCGGCGACCAAGGTGAAGAAGTCGTTTATTGGAAAGAACGGGAATGGCTTGAAGCAAACGGCAGACAAGATTTAGCCCAAAATGTTAAACTTATTTGCAGGGAAGATTCTGGCGCTGGATATGACGTGAAGTCTTTCGAGTTGGACGAGACAGTGAAATATATCGAGGTGAAAGCAACCACCAGCAAACCGCCTGCTCAAAGTGGGGGAGTTTGTTTCCACATCTCAGCCAGAGAGTTTGAGCAAGCCCAAATTCTTCCGAACTACTATTTATTCATCGTCTTCGATGTGAAATCCACCAATCCAAAAATTTGGCGGATTCGTAATCCAGTCAATCTGATGCCCAGCGTTTTATTTCTTCAACCTTCGGCCTATCACGCCACGCTGACGGTTTCTGCTCCAAGAAAATCTGACACAGACGGGAAATAAACCACGCAGTTGCGCTGATGTTCCCGCTTCGCGTGCAAAATACGAAAGATAATGACGCGCTCGCCTTCAATGGAATTCGTAGCAGCCGAGGTGACGAGGCTCAAATATCACGATTGTTAGTCTGCCCGCAGAAGAAGTCAGAGCCTCCTCACGTCGGCTGCTACTTTTTCACGGAGGGGAATTGTCCGTTGACCACAATTTCGCGGCAGATTATCGTTTCGGCATGAATGTTGTCTTGCCACGAAATCTTGAAGATTACGTTGCGGAGCTGGTTCAAACCAGCGGTTACAAAGGATCGGAGGAAGTTGTTCTGGAGGCGTTGCGCGAACATCAGTCCCGTCGTCAAGGTGGGGAAGTGGTGATGACGCCAGAGCTTGAGAGCTTGTTGGACGAGGGGCTTGAAAATCTGGACCAAGCCAGGAGCACGGACGCGTTGCGCCAGCGGTCATGATTCGCGCCCGGTTTAGTCCGAAGGCGGAACGAGATTTGGACGATCATGGTGCTCACATTACCGCCGATAATCCAGAGGCAGCAGAGCATGTTCGACAAATTATCCTCAACACGGCAGATTTCCTCGCCCTGCATCCGGAACTGGGAAGGCGTATTCGTAACGCTGCCCCTCGTCACTCGCAAATCCGCTGGTTCGTCGTGCCGAAGTTTCGCAACTATCTAATCTTCTACCAACCATTTCAGGAAACGGTCATGGTCGTTCGCGTTCTTCACGCCGCGCAGGATTGGACACGATTTTTCCACGCTGCGCATAGCCGCAAAACCGATTGATTTGAGCGCGAATAGAAACTATTCTTTTTCCGTGAACTCCCTCGGAATATGCTTAAATTAACTGGCAACGGTTCGGTAACGACGTGCGACGGAATTACGCGCCGCGATTTTCTTCAAGTCGGCACGCTTGGCGCCATCGGCTTGAGCATGTCGAAGCTCGCGCAAATGCAAGCGATGGGCGCGGTGGCCAAGGGCAGCGACGAAAAAGCCTGCATCATGATTTTCAATCTCGGCGCGCCGGGTCAGCACGATACTTGGGACATGAAACCGGATGCGCCTCGCGAAATTCGCGGGCCGTTCAAGCCGATTCGCACGAATAATCCTGACATACAAATTTCGGAAATCTTTCCTCTTCAGGCGAAGATCGCGGACAAATTTTCTCTCGTGCGCAGTTGCTATCACACGGCAGCGGCGGTTCACGACACTGGCCATCAAATGATGCAGACCGGGCGTTTGTTTACCGGCGGCGTCAACACGCCTCACGCCGGTTGCGCGCTGGAATATTTGAAAGGCCGCAAAACTGAATTGCCTGCGCACGTTATTTTGCCGGAGCCGATGGGACCGACGGGCGGAAATCTTCCGCACGGTCAGGATGCCGGTTTTCTCGGCAAAGCTTACGATCCATTTGCGCTGAATGCCGATCCGTCGCAGAAAGATTTCAAAGTGCCCGATCTTTTGCCGCCGAAAGAAATTGGCGAAGCGCGTCTGGAACGACGCCGCGAACTGCGCGAAGTCGTCGATTCCACCGTGAAAAATTTTGAGGCCAGCCCGAGCGCGGCTCTGATGGATAATAATTTCGCGTCGGCGTATCGGCTGATGACGAGCAAGAAAGCGCGCGAAGCATTTGATCTTACCAAAGAGCCGCTGAAAGTTCGCGAGCGCTACGGCATGACGCGTTTTGGCCAAAGTTGTTTGCTGGCGCGGCGTCTCGTCGAAGCGGGCGTTCGATTCGTCACGATCAATACGTTCATCACCGTGTTCGACGAAATCACCTGGGACACACACGGCTCCAAGCCGTTTACTTCGATTGCGGGTATGAAGGAAATTGTCGCGCCGATGTATGATCAGGGTTACAGCGCGCTCATCGAGGATCTTTTCCAACGCGGCATGTTGGATAACACAATGGTTTGCAATCTCGCTGAGTTCGGCCGCACGCCAAAAATAAATCCGGCTGGCGGTCGCGATCATTGGCCGAATTGTTGGACGGTGAAATTTGCGGGCGGCGGAGTCAAAGGTGGACGCGTTGTCGGCAAGAGCGACGAAATCGGTGGCTATCCGGCAGAACGTCCGGTGCAACCAAGTGAAGTCGTTGCTACTATTTACAAATCGCTCGGCCTTGATTTAGAAACGCATTTGCCGGGGCCAAATTCGCGTCCATTCCCGCTGGTGGATTTCGGCACGCAAGCGATCAAGGAGTTGTTTTGACGCACGAAAATCCGAGACCGGCAAAACCTTCAGGAGTTATGTTCCAACTTTTCAAGCACAACTTGTCAAAAAAATTTCAAATCAAGTCGGCTTTCGGCCAGTGCTTCTTATTAACACCTGGTTTTAACCCGGTGCAGTCGTGCCACAGAACTACCCAACTGTTTCAACAGTTTTCCGCGTGTTGGCAAACCGTTGAAACGGTTAAGGCCTTTCTTGTTTCGTTGGCCACCCAGCTAAAGCAGGGTGTTAATGACACGATTCGCGGCGCGCGCTTCGTTGCCATCTTTTGTTTTGCCTTTGCATTTGTGGCCCCGGTAGGTGCTGCCGATTCAATCACCATTCTCCCCCAGAAATTCAAACTCACCGGACAAGCCGCGCGCCAACAACTTATCGTCGAAAAATTGCGCAACAAACAATTCATCGAACAACTCACGAACGGCGTTAATTTTCACGCGAGCGATTCAAAAGTGATTGAGATCAAAAATGGCGTCGTCCTGCCGATTGGAAACGGAACCGCGACCATCACGGCGAAGATTGGAAAAAATTCTACGAAAACGGAAGTCATCGTCGAAGGAATGGAAAAACCGTCCGAGTGGAGTTTTCGCAATCACGTCCAACCAGTCCTCGCGAAAACCGGTTGCAGTTCCGGCGCGTGTCACGGTGCGGCGGCGGGACAAAATGGATTTAAACTTTCTTTGCGCGGCTACGATGATGACACCGATTATCTCACGCTCACGCGACACGCGCTCGGTCGCCGCGTGAACCTGGCCGATCCCGGTCGCAGCATGTTGCTGACGAAACCGACCGCCGCCGTTCCGCACAAAGGCGGGAAAAAATTTGAAGTCGATTCGATTGATTATCGCGTCCTGTCCGAATGGATTGCTTCCGGCGCGCCCGGCCCGAAAAAGGAAGATCCGCGCATCGAAAAAATTGAAATCATTCCCGATCACGTTGTGCTCAAACCCGACGCCAATCAGCAACTGCTTGTTCGCGCCACGTTCAGCGACGGCCACACCGAAGACGTGACGCATTGGGTGAAATACACCGCCGCCAACGCCACCGTCACGCAAGTCGATGATAACGGTTTGGTCAAAGTGGTCGGCAACGGCGAAGGGGCAATCACCGCGTGGTATTTGAGCCGCATCGCCATCGCCACCGTGACGGTACCTTACACGAACAAAATTTCTTCATCCGTTTTCGCGAAGGCCAAGCGCCGGAATTTTATCGACGATTTAGTTTTGGAAAAACTCGAGAGCCTGAATCTTCCGCCGTCGCCGCGCTCGACCGATGCAGAATTTATTCGCAGAATCTATCTCGACACCATTGGCGTTCTTCCAACCGCCGAAGAAACGCGCAGCTTTCTCGCCAACAAATCTTCCAAAAAGCGGGACGCGCTTATCGAAAAACTTTTGCAACGTCCTGAGTTCGTCGATTACTGGACTTACAAATGGTCAGATTTGCTCTTGGTCAGCAGCCGGGCCGCTTCCTCCACCGGCACGGCACGTTTGAAAACCAGCGCGACGTGGGCCTATTACAATTGGGTTCGCCAGAACGTGGCGGCAAACACGCCGTGGGATAAATTCGTCCAGGAAATTGTCG
>JBKJOA010000023.1:0-3754 GCA_046593365.1 Limisphaerales bacterium | reverse complement strand
CCGTGCGCGCCGCGGCTTGAAAGGTTGCTCGACGGCGCGCATGGAGTGACGCGCCCTACCGTGCGGTTCATGGGCGGTTGCTGGCGCGGCGGTTTTTGCCGCTCGACAGTTTTGGGGTCACGGAGTAAATAAGTCTTTATGGTGTTTGTTATTCATCATTCAGTCGCATATCAAAAATATAACGACAACCTGTTTTATAATAAGAGTCAGGCGGCCATGACACCTTCAGCAATTACCAACTCGCTGCTGCGCCTCGACGGTGTCACCGGGACGCCTCCGTCACCATTCGAGCGACCAAACGACAAGATGGACTTCTTCGTGGGGTTGCATGAGGATGTGGGTAGTTGGTGCGCTCGCACGGCGGAGACTCTCAGCAGTCATGGTGAGTTTCTCCGAAAGATGCGTGCCGCAGGTGCAGAGGCGACTTTGTTTGTGGAGTCCGCCTCATCAGTGCCAGTGCTCAGATTTGAGGCGTCCTTCTTGAGTCTCTTGGCCGAGGCTGGTATTTCATTGGAGTGTTCTCATGATGCCGCCTAATCTCCAAGACTAGCATTGACCGACTGAGTCGGACGAAGGAGCGTCGAAGCTATTTTGGGTCAAGCACCGTGGCGGTTTCTTTCTTCGCCGCCGCAAAATTTCGACGGCCATTCGGAACGGTGGCGCTGGTACGAGGCGAATAGCAAGAAACTCAAAAGACTATATTAACAGTTAGGCATTATCGTCACCGCGTATGAATCTCACCCCACCACAAAACAATTCAATATCTGGCCGCTCTCGGTTCGCTGTTCAGTTTGCTAAAGCTGCGCTCCACGTTGGCTCGATATGCATTGCGGTAGTTTTTTGGATGCTCACGGTTGCCGCCGACCTTGCGTGTGCGGGTGAGAATAACAAACCGAAAACTGTAATTCCAAAAATCGCGGACATCGCCGGGATTAAAGTCGGCTACTCATCGATGAAGGAACTCGAATCGCGCTTAGGACAGGGCAAGCCCATTACGGGCGGCCACCCTAATGGAGCGCGGGTCTGGCGCGTGAAGGATACTTCGTGGGTGATCTCTGCGGATGCTTTCGATTATTCCAAGCGGGGTGCAGTCGTGGATTCCTTCGCCATCACGGAGAGCAGCAAGCTAGGGGCGGATGCGCCTTATGCACGATTGGTGAAGGATGATTTTGCATGGTTGGGGAAAATTAAGTTGGGTATGGACGAAGACAGGTTGCTTGAAACGCTAAAGCGAACATCGTTTGTGACCACCAAAGACACGGATGGTTGGTTGGTCAAGGCGAAGGGGTGGTCTCCGCTAACGAACCTCCCGACTCCGCTCCAAGAATGGACGGCGCGGTTTACAATCAAGGAGAAGTCGTTGACGGGAATATGGCTTAATGCGCGTGAAAAGATCGCATCAAAATGAAACCCACACTGCCTAACCTCCAAGACGACGAGCAGAGGCAGAAACGCGCGGCGCTTGCACAAGGCGGCCTTGGTTGTAGGAGCCAGACATGCCGAGTCAGGCGCTCCACCGAATGGCGGCCCCGCGACGCCGCCGGACAGTTCGGAGGCCACCGAGGGGCCGCCATCTGTGAGCTGAAACGTTAGGCCACTTCGCACGACTACCATGAAAATTTCCGGCCTTCGACATTCCGCAGAGCAGGTTGATGGACTCGTTTTTTTCGGACGAATGCTGGATAAAATTCGATTGCATGCGCAGGGCAAGCTGCCGCCGGACTACAAACGTGGCACTGGCACTGATGGGCGAGTTTGCAGGTTTTTGCACGTTGAATATCCGGCCCTCGCCGAGCGCGTTCTGGCGGGCGCTACGGACGCGGAGGTTTTAGCGTGGTGTTTTGCGCATGGACGGAAGCCCAACGAGGAGGAAATTTTCACGTTCAACGGATTTCTGTCGAAGCGAGGCTGGCGCGATAACCAGACCGAGGAGTTGGAGCAGATGAAGCGGGAGAGAGGTTTTGCGGGCCGGGCAGACATTCAGACCTTTTTTGATTTTCACAAAGCTGATGAGCAGGAAGACTGACTGCCAGACGCAGCCTCACCTCCAAGGCTAGCATTGACCGACTGAGTCGATAAGATCGCCTTGCAAGTTTTCGCGGAAAGTTTAATGGTCGGTGAACCGATGAACCAAATTTTCAAACCGAAAATTCAAAGCGTTCCGCCTCCGACGCCCGCAACTCCGAGCAGGAACTCCGCAGACAACGCAAAGAATGATTATTCGTAAACATTCTGAGGACAATCAGCCAAGTCGGCGCGGGGAATTTGCTTCCACGCATTGGAGCGTGGTTTTGGCGGCGGCGCAGACGCAATCGCCGGAAGCTTGCGAGGCATTGGCAACGTTGTGCGCCGCTTACTGGTATCCGCTCTACGCTTACGTTCGTCGCAAGGGCTATAGCCCGCCGGAGGCGGAGGATTTAACGCAGGAATTCTTTGCACGTCGGGTAGTCACTAAGTTGATCTTCCGAAGCGTGCGTGCGGGCGAAGGAAAGTTCCGGACCTGGCTCTTGAACAGCCTACAGAACATGCTGTGCAACGAGTGGGACCGCCAACATGCGCAGAAACGTGGCGGTAACCAGCCGCATGTGTCCGTGGATTTGCAAGACGCCGAGGGACGCTATCTGGTCGAACCGGCGCACGATCTGACTCCCGAGAAGATTTACGAACGCACATGGGCCATGACCCTTTTGGAACGCGCTCTTGCGGAACTTCGGGCAACTTACGAGAAAGCTGGAAAGGTTGAGTTGTACGGTGAGTTGAAGTGCTTTCTGCCGGGAGCGTTGAGCACCCAGCCTTACGCCGAAGTGGCATTGCGTCTGGGAAAGAGCGAAGAGGCCGTGAAAATGGCCGTGAGCCGCTTGCGTCGGGAATACGGACGAGTCTTGAAGGACGAAATCCAGCGCACCGTGTCCAGCCCGGAAGAGGTGCAAATAGAATTGCAACATTTGCTCGCCGTCCTGGGCGAGTGAAGCTTGATTTTTCGTGTGACCTCGCGCCCGGTTTGCTTTTGAAGAATATAACGGATGACAAAGTCGCTCCTTATGCCAGAGACGAAAACCTGCTCAGAGTGTGGCGCGGTCATCCCGGCGACCTCGCGCGAGGGGTATTGCCCGAAGTGTTTGCTGGGGTTGGCCAACACGGTCGCACTCGATGAAGTCAACACCCCACGGCGCTCGGTATCGGAAGGGACCTCGCCGTCGGGATCGAGTCTCAGCAATTACGAGTTGTTGGAGCCGATCGGAGAGGGCGGGATGGGAGTGGTCTATAAAGCGCGTCAGCGCGGCCTCAATCGCATCGTGGCGCTGAAGGTGATTCGCTCCGGCTCGCTGGCCAGCGAGTCGGAGGTGAAACGGTTTCGGAGTGAAGCTCAGGCCGCGGCCAGACTCCAGCATCCGACTGTGGTCGCCATTCACGAAGTGGGCGAGCACGAAGGACTGCCCTTCTTCACCATGGATTACATTCAAGGCCAGAACCTGGCCCAGGTGGCGCAAGGGACACCCTTGGCGGCAGAGCGGGCGGCGCGCTATGTCAAAACCATTGCCGAGGCGGTCCACTGCGCCCATCAACAGGGCATCCTGCATCGCGATCTTAAACCTGCCAACATCCTCCTCGACGCTAACGACCAGCCGCGGATCACCGACTTCGGACTGGCCAAGCAGCTTGAAAGCGATTCGGGTCTTACGATGTCCGGTGCGATTCTAGGCACGCCCAGTTATATGCCGCCCGAGCAGGCGGCGGGAAAGCGCAAGGAGAT
>JBKJOA010000014.1:0-11359 GCA_046593365.1 Limisphaerales bacterium | reverse complement strand
CGGAATAATATAATCTCGCTCGGTGCAGAAACTTATTCCTACACCTTGGGTGGAACCGATTTCGTCGTCAATGGCGCGGGAACCGGTGTGGAAATAAAAACTCAAACCGCCGATTTTGTTTTTCACGATCCAACGAACAACGTCACAACCGTTGGCGGCGCTGCGACACAACGCGATCCGCTAAATCCTGTGGCCGGACAAGCCGTCGATCTTTGGGTGAAGTCGGGCTACCAGTTTCAGATCAACAAATGTTATATTTATTTCACCACCGACGGAACGAATCCCGAGGGCGCGTTTGGCGTGGGTCGCGGCACAACACAAGTCGTCGAAGCCTTTTTCGCCGGAGCCGATTTGAGCAACAGCACCATTGATTGGTGGAAGGGCACGATTCCCGCATCGGCCCAAACCAGCGGCGCGCAAATCCGTTACAAAATTGCGCTGTTCAAAAATGGCATTCCCCCGATTTCCGATGCGGACAACGCCAAGCTCTACGGCGTGCACCAGATGGCCATCACCAATTTCAATCCGCAAACGGCGACGGTCTGGCTCCACAACGATTTGAAAACCAATGCGACGATGGTCGGATTGCGCGAAGGTTTTCATATCGTTCGGGCTCGTTCTTTTTTGCCGCGCACGGGAAAATCGGGCGTGTTCAATACTTTTTTGCAGACGTTTTATTATGATGCGCAACCGCCTGCAGGCGCGATCGCATTTCCCGTTTCGGACGGAAATACCATTTCCAGTTCGGACTACACGGTGGTGGTGCGCGCAGACAGTTTGGTGACAAGTGTGGAATTTAATATCCAGGATTCCGCATCGAGCAACGATGACGCCGTGACCGGTCAGATACGAGGCAATGGTTTGATTGATGGAAAGCCGAGTTATGGAATTGCGCCGACGGTCACACCCAACGCATCGCTCAACTCACAATATCCAAATCTGCCGCAGGAATTTCGTTTCAATTATTCATCCATTCCGAGCAGCGGCAGCGCAACCATCACCGTGCGTTTGAAAAAACTGACGTCCGATGTGTTGACGAATCGTGTCACAACTCTGACTCGTGTTGTGAACACGGTGGCCCCCGTTTCTGTTGTGCAGATTAGCAGTCTGAGCACCAATGGCCAGATCCTGACGGTGCAAACCAATGACACATTTCTCATTCACACATGTTTCACTTCCACGCTTACGACGAATAATTCAAATTTTTTCAGCCTCTATATTAACGGGGGTTTTCAACCGCGTTCTGGTTTTATTTTTCTGGCGTCGGGCTGCGCCCCGGGGTTGCGTTCCCTTTACTATTATTGGACGAATCCACCGCCAGGCTCAAACGTGATTCAAGTCGTGTTCACGAACTTCGTGACGCTCAGCGACACGCGCACCGTGAGCGTCGTTCGCCCGGGAGATAGCGATGGCGACGGCGCATCGGACTACAACGAAATCATTTCGGGGACTGATCCTTATAACCTTGCGTCGGTGTTGAAAATTACTGAGCTGGCGAATGGTCATCAATTGGTCGTGTGGGACAGCGTGGTAGGAATTCGTTACCAGGTTTTGGGCACGACCCATCTAAATCTTTCGTTTCAACCCATCAGTTCGGTGATTACGGCGACCGAGCAATCATCATTTTTCTTCGACGCATCTCTGGACGCGACGAACAAGTTTTACCGCATCCAAGTTGTGCCTTGATTTGAGAGGATCGGCGGGCTGCGCCTCGCCAAAATCAATCGAGCTCGATTTTTTCCTGGTAAGAAATTTTTAGCGCGATGTCTTGTTTCTCTTTTTCCAGAAAACAATCTTCTACCACCAACACTTCGATGTCGCTGCCCATGAAACAGCGGAAGGCGTCTTCAGGCGTGCAGACGATTGGTTCGCCGCGCACGTTGAAACTGGTATTTACGATGACGGCGCAACCGGTTTTCGATTTGAATGCGGAGAGCAGCGCGTGATAGCGCGGATTGGTTTCGCGATGAACTGTTTGAATGCGCGCGGAATAATCGACATGCGTGACGGCGGGAATTTCTGAGCGAGCGACGTTCAACTTTTCAATGCCGAAAAGATTTTGTTCCTCTGCGGTCATCACGCGTTGATGTTTTTTTAGGACATCAGCGACGAGCAGCATGTAAGGACTGTCCTCATTGAGGTCGAACCAATCGGCAACGTCTTCGCGCAAAACAGAAGGGGCGAAGGGGCGAAATGATTCGCGGTATTTCACGCGGAGATTCAGGGTTTTTTGCATGGCGGGCGAACGGGCATCGCCGAGAATGGAGCGCGCACCCAACGCTCGCGGACCGAATTCCATCCGACCTTGAAACCAGCCGATGGCTTTTCCATCCACCAACGCCTGCGCGGTTTTTTCAATGAGGTCCCTGTCGTTAAGCACAACGTATTTTGCGCCCGCCCGGGCAAGGCGTGATTCAACTTCGCTTTGCGAAAACGCGGGGCCGAGATAGCTGCCGCGCATTGCGTCGAGGTGTTCTGGAAAACGCGGTTGTTGGTGAAAAAGATGGTGCGCGGCCAAAGCCGCTCCCAATGCGCCGCCCGCATCGCCCGACGCAGGTTGAATCCAGATTTTTTCGAACTTATTATCCGCAAGAATTTTTCCATTGGCCACACAGTTCAGCGCAACACCGCCCGCGAGACATAGATTTTTCATTTTGGTTTCAGCGGCAACGGAGCGCGTCAAACGCAAAACCGCTTCCTCGATGACAGCCTGAATTGATGCGGCCAGATCCATGTGCGCTCGCGTGAGCAATTCTTCGGGCGCACGGACGGGCAGGCCGAAGAGTTTTTCGAAACGTTCGTTTGTCATCCGAAGACCGGAGCAATAATCGAAGTAATCGAGGTTCAATCGAAACGAACCGTCGGGCTTGAGATCAATTAGATTATCGAGGATGAGTTTCTTGAAACACGGTGTGCCATAAGGCGCAAGTCCCATCACTTTGTATTCGCCGGAATTGACTTTGAAGCCGGTATAGTAAGTGAACGCGGAATAAAGCAATCCGAGCGAGTGTGGAAAATGAATTTCCTTCAGCATCTCCAAAGAATTTTCCCGCCCGACCGAGAGCGAAGTGGTCGCCCATTCGCCGACGCCGTCCATCGTCAGCACTGCGGCTTCGCGAAATGGCGATGGAAAGAAGGCGCTGGCGGCGTGCGTAACGTGGTGCTCGGTGAACAGAAGCCGCTGTGCCCAATCGATGTCCTTGTCGAACTGCCGCAACATTTTAACGAGAAGTCTTCGCTGAAAAAGTTTTTCTTTGATCCAGAGCGGAATTGCCATGCCGAATGAACGAAATCCGCGCGGCGCAACCGCTAGATAAGTTTCAAGAAGCCGTTCAAACTTCAACAGCGGCTTGTCGTAAAAGACGACGTGATCAAGTTGGTGCGCATTAATTTTTCCTTCCGCCAGGCAGAAGGCGATGGCGTTGCGGGGGAAACGCGCGTCATGTTTTTTGCGGGAGAAGCGCTCCTCCTGCGCCGCCGCGATAATTTTGCCGTCCTCCAGCAATGCCGCAGCGCTGTCGTGATAGAAGGCTGAGAGGCCGAGAATGCGCATGAGACATCAGAAAAAGGTGTAGAGGAACGGAGCAATAGCGCTCCCTTGGGTAAGGACGATCAGCAAACCAAAAATGAGCAGGAGAATGATAATCGGGATCAGCCAAAATTTCTTTCGTGTCCGCATGTAAAACCAAAGTTCTTTCAGGAACGACATAGATTAAAAAAGGTGAATCATGGAATCTGGGGTTGGAGTCGTTCGCGAAATCCAGTAGGAATCAACCTTGCCATCCCATTCCCGCCGCAACGGATCACCTTGGAAAATCCGCATCAATTGGCCGATAGGAGTGAAAACTAAATAGAACAATATTCCCAGGATCAATGGTTGCGTGACTCGATGCAGCAGGTCGCCGAATTTTAGCCAGATTTTATTTGGGACGGAGAGAAGCTGCGGCGCGAGGCAGGCAAAACCAAAAACAATTCCCGCCGCGACAAGCGCCCAGATGCGAATTGGTCCATGCTTCACCAGCGGCGCCAAAGCGATCACCAGAAAAAAAAACGTGAAAACAAATCCGAACGATCGCGGGGAAGAGGAAGAACTGTCGCGCGCTTCCTCGTGATCCGTGATTTCGTGATACTGCGGGGGCGGCTTCATTAACTGGGTGATTTTAGCGTCTGGGTGTCCAATGACAAGCAGGCGTTTCGCCCTTTGAGCGACTGGGACGCAACTGTTTCTTGTTTTAGGCGAACCTCAGTTGCATGATCGATTCATGCCCAAGCCTGGTTTTCTTTTTTCAAAAGGAAATCGTTTTTTCCAAATCATTCCGGCGCTCTTAGGGTCATGGGCGCTTGCCAACATTTCTTCTGCAGCAATTCTTTGGAGTGATTTGGGGGCCACCTTGGTTCGTGAATCCGGCGAGGGCGAAGACATTTCCGGCGGGCTGGTGCGCAGGGATGATAAATCGACGGACACGCTTTATTTTAAGTTTCATCTCGATCCACTTTCTGACGTGGGCACGGAGGAATATTTTGCGGCCTTCCAACTTTATGAAGGCAAGGCGCCTCGGCTCGCAGTGGGAAACTCTCTCAAGGCATGGGCCTACAGCGCTTTCAATTCATCCGACACCGGTACCAATAACGCAGTTTCCGGCGATATTGATTTGCTTTCTGCGCGACCTGAACCTTCGGCAACTTTAGGTGTGCCGCTGCCTTACGAACTTCCACGGCGCGGCGCGGACAACACCATCGTTTTCAAAGTGCAATACATCGCTGGAGAAGGTGATCAAGTGACAGTTTGGTTAAATCCTGATTTGGGTCCCGGTGCCACCGAAGAAAAGCAATCCACCAACTTAACCACAAGCTTCACCGCGAATGCATCCTTCAACGAAATCCACCTTCGTCACGGCGGTGGTGGCGGTGGATGGACTTTCAGCGACATGGCGATTGCCTCCTCGTTTAGCGATTTCGTCACCACGAGCGGCGCAGAACCTGGCAGCGCCTCAGGGACAGGACGCAGCGAATTGCCGTTAATTTTTCGTTCCTGGCAGCGAGAGCAAGGGTTGCCGCAAAATTCCGTGCGCACCCTGGCTCAGACACTCGATGGTTATATCTGGGTGGGAAGTGAAGATGGCGTCGCACGTTTTGATGGACTTCGTTTTGTTTCCTTCGGCACGCGCGAAGGATTGCCGGGCGGCGCCGTGAATGCGTTGTGCGCCGATCTTAACGGCGCACTCTGGATTGCAACTTCCGGTGGCGGCTTGACTCGTTGGCACGACAGAAAATTTTCAACGCTGACCACCAAAGATGGATTGCCATCGGATTCAGTGACCGCGCTGGCCGAGGATAACGTGGGACAACTCTGGATTGGCACTGAAGCAGGACTTGTCGTTTGGCAGGACGGACTCTTATCGCCAGTGAATCCGGCGGAACAATTTAAAGGCAAAGTCATCACGACTCTGTTCAAGGATCGAAAGGGAGCAATGTGGATTGGTGTCAAGGGCGCGGGTGTGTTCAGTTTTGCAGATGGAAAATGCGTGGCGTTGAGCGACGGTTCAGTGCAGGGATTGCTCAACGATCCCCATTGCTTATTGGTTGATCGCGGCGGGCGAATCTGGGTCGGAGCGGGAGACGATTTTGTGTTGTGTCGTGATGGCGAACAGTGGCATCGCTATCGCATCCCGCGCCATCTGGCGCGCCCGTATGTGAGCGCTCTGGCCGAGGAAAGCGATGGAACGGTCTGGGCCGGATCCGTCAGTGAAGGCTTGTTTCAATTCAAGGGAGGCAAACTCACTGCCATCAATGCGAGCAGCGGCATCTCAGACATTTTTGTGCAATCACTTTTGGTGGATCACGAAGGAAATTTATGGGTCGGCACTTCTGCGGGACTGAACCGATTGCGGCGAGGCAACCTCTGGGTTTTCGGCCAGAACAAAGGTCTCGGTTACGGCGCTGTTCGCGGTCTCGCGGAAATTTCTCCGGGCGTAATTCTCGCCGGCAAACCGGGCGACGGACTCTATCGTTGGAACGGTTGGGATTTCGCGCGCTCGACTTCGACGAATTCCTCCCAGACTTTTTTACAAGTTAATTCCCTGCTCGCCGCGAAAGACGGGAGTTGCTGGATTGCGGGCGAGAGTGGGCTGATGAAATTCAACGAGACGGACATGACTCCATTTACGTTGATTGGGAAGACCGTTATCTCGTTGGCTGCAGGTCCGGGTGGGATCATTTTTGCCGGAACACGCGAGGGAGAACTTTGGCATTTGCAGGACGGAAGCTGGAAAGAGCAGACAAATTATTCAAGAGCACATCCCATTACCGCCATCGTACCAGAAAAAGACGGCGCGCTGTGGATTGGTACAGATGGAGACGGGCTTTATCGCTTCGAGAACGGAGCGTCGGCGCATTTTGACAAAATTAAAGGGTTGTTGAGCGATTCCATTCGCACGTTGTATTTGGATTCACAGGGCGTTCTTTGGATTGGCACGACCGGTGGTGGCTTGGGTCGATACAGCGAAAAGCGCATCACAAATTTTACAATTCATGAAGGACTTCCTGACAACACGATCTCGCAAATCCTCGACGATAATTCCGGACGACTTTGGCTCGGTAGCAAGCGTGGCATCGTCTGCGTCCGCAAGCGGGAATTGGAAGAGCCGGCCGCAGGGAAAATCGCCATAATCTATCCACAAACGTATGGCCGTGCGGAAGGAATGTTGTCCGAGGAATGTAGCAGCGGATTTTTCCCGGCAGGCTTGAAAAGCAAATCGGGTTTGCTCTGGTTCTCAACTTTGAAGGGCGTGGTGGTGGTCGATCCACGTCCCAATACTGCTCCGTCGTCTGCGCCGAATGTCTTGCTCGAAGAAGTTTTGTTGGATGGAAATATTGTTCCGGAATGGCCGGCACAAAGCATGGCAAAGTTCTCCGCGAAAAAGGATGCAGTTTTACCGAACACAGAAACAAATGTCCTGCGTATTCCACCCGGTCGTCACATGCTGGAACTGCGTTACACCGGTCTGAGTTTCAGTGACCCGAATCGCGTTCGCTTTCGCTATCGACTGGAAGGGCTGGACTCGGATTGGGTTGAGGCCGGAGGAAGACGCACTGCGTTTTATAGTTATGTTCCACCGGGCAACTACAAATTTCGTGTCATCGCTTGCAACGCGGATGGCGTGTGGAACGAAGCCGGAGCAGGGTTGGCCTTTATCGCGCTACCTTATTTTTGGCAGACGTGGTGGTTCATTGGATCATCTGCGTTGGGACTTTCGATTCTGGTGGGCGGCATTGGGCGGGCGGTGGAGAAACGTAAAATACAACGGCGGTTGAAACTGATGGAACAGGAACAGGCATTGCAACGAGAACGGGCGCGAATCGCAGAAGATCTTCACGACGATTTGGGATCTTCGCTCGCACGCATCTCGTTGCTCAGCGGATTGGTTACAGCGGATAGTCACCACGCGGGCCAGGTTGAAATCCATGCCAAAAAAATTTCCCAGTCGGCGGATGAAACCGTGCGCGCTCTCGAAGAAATTGTGTGGGCGGTTCGACCGGGCAGCGATTCGTTGCAAAGTCTCGTGGAATACATTGCGCATTTTGCGAATGAACTTTTTGCCGACGCGACGACACGATTGCGGCTCGATCTCCCTCACGATTTGCCTGCTCGCACTTTGCCGCCAGAGATGCGGCACAATATTTTTCTTATCGTAAAGGAAGCATTGACCAATGTATTTCGGCACGCCTCGGCAGAAGAAGTTCAGGTGCAGGCCAGGGCTACCACAAGGTCGTTGGAAATTTCGGTGGAGGACAATGGTAAAGGTTTTGCCCAGGAATCGGTTTCTGCTGACTCGGTCTCTCATGGATTGAACAATATGCGCCGCCGCGCAGAAGCCATTGGTGGAAAACTGACGACGCAAACTAAACCAGAAGGAGGAACAACGATTCGATTGGAGGTTGAATTCCAAGGGCGTGAATGAACTATGCAAATTAAAGTTGCCATTGTAGAAGATGACGAAGGAATTCGCACCAGTCTTATAGCACTGATTCGTCGTGCGCCCGACCTTCTGTTCAAAGGTAGTTACTCCGACGCGGAAACCGCGCTAAAAGAAATTCCGCGTCAATCTCCGGACGTGGTTTTAATGGACATCAACCTGCCCGGCATCAATGGCGTGGAATGTGTCCGCCAATTAAAAGCGGTCAGACCTGCGATTCAATTTCTGATGCTGACCGTTTATGAAGACGGCGAATCTCTTTTCAATTCTTTCAAGGCGGGCGCGAGTGGTTACTTGTTGAAACGCACGGCCTCAGCGCGATTGCTCGAAGCGATTCGCGACGTTCATGGGGGTGGTTCGCCGATGACGCCGCAACTCGCCCGCCGCGTGGTGCAATTTTTTTCAAAACCTCTAGGTGAACCCTCGCCGGTTTCTACATTGACACCTGGCGAGCGCGATTTTCTCGATTTGCTTTCCAAAGGTTATGCTTACAAGGAAATCGCCGACCGGCGAAAGATCAGTATTGATACCGTGCGGAGTTACGTGCGGACGGTGTATGAAAAGTTGCACGTCCACTCGCGCACGGAAGCGGTCGTAAAATATCTCAAAGGTTGAACTCAAATTTATTGCGGCTAAATCGGTTGATCCGCGCCGCGTCAACAAAGCAATTTCCTATCAGCAATTTGGGCGTTGGCCGGACGCGGCGGATATGGAACTACTGCTGTAAAAGCCCCTACTTGGCACCTTCGTTGAAATAGACCTTCAAGTTTTTGGTCGCCCGGCCTGCGGCAATAATATCCAGCTTTCCATTGCCATCGAGGTCTGCCAGGCAAAGGTCTTCGCAAGCCATGGTGTTGTAATCGACCAACGTCTGTTTCCATTTCGTGCCCTCGGAGTCGAGTGGAGTAAAAAGCTTGATGCCTACCTTGATGTCCGGTTTTCCCATCGCCCGCCAACCCACCACGATTTGATCGCCGCCGACACCTGTCAAATTGCCGCAAGCCAAGGCGTGTCCGTCGGCCAGCGAACTATCCAGAACGTTTCTTGTCCACAGACCGCCTTCTGCTGCCGGTGAAGTGTAAACGACCAGATTCGTGCCGTGCATTGGTTCGACCGTTGCGAAGAAACGCTTGCCGCCAGCCAGTTTGCCCAGCCGCACTTCGCCCGCTCCGCCGCTTTCGGTTCCAGACAGTTGAATGCGTTTCAATGCACCGTTCACCCGATTCACCATGAACACCCCTTCGCGCCCGGCAATCAGCGGCTCTTCCGCCGCATCGTCGTCCCACTGGATCGCATCAAAGTTGTGCGTCATGTGCAACCCGTCATCAATTACCCGTGTGCTCCAGGTTTCCTTCGGGTCGGACGGCTTTTTGTAAGCCAGAATCTTCACCCCATCGCCCTGCCCGTTTTTGTTGCCGCGTCCATGAAGCGGCACGACCACCAACTCAAATTCGTTCTGCCCGCTTTTCACCCAACGCATCCGATGCGTCGTCGGCTCGTGCGGCAGCTTCACCGGCTCCCACTTCTGCGTTCTGTCCCTGGGAGCAATCATATAAAAAACCGCCCCGCTGTTTACCGTGTCCCCCGGATTCCATTCCGCACCCACCGCCACTTCCGCTTTGCCATCGCCGTCAATGTCACGGGCGGCAATGCAGACGTGATCTTTCTCGGTGAGCTTTTCGGCGATGATGTGCTTCTTCCAGGAAGGATTCTGATACCAGACGATGAGGTTTTTGTCGGCCAGCAGGATGTCCGGCTTTTTATCGCCATCGACATCGGCGACGGCCACTCCGTAACCGATTTCGACTTTGGTATCGACATCCACCGCGCGAAAGGAGGGGACGCTTGGCTCGGCCGCGTTCAGCGTCAGCAGTCCGCCGAACAGAATGAAAGAAAGCAGTTTCGTTTGCATGGTTGCTCTGGGTTTAACTCTTGTAGAGGGTAAAAGACCCACCATGATCAATTCAACCAGTTTCTGGGATGCGCATTACGGGTATCGGGCAATTGCCGGAATTGTTTCGTGCGATGCCGGCGGGAAATCGCGCGGTGAAGCCCAAATTTATTGCGGCCAACTTGGTTTCGCACTTAGATTGCAACGCTTGAAACGCCATTCCCAGAAACCGAAGCGCAGCCGTCCGTCGGCCACGCCGCCTGAACCCGAGCGCCCGATTTCCTCGCGACGCTTGTGGCTTTTCCGGTTTATCGCGCTTCTTTTGCCGCTTTTCCTTTTGGCTCTTTTGGAGTTCGGGCTGCGTTTATGCGGCTACGGATATTCCACCAGCTTCTTCAAGGAGGAACGCGTGGGCGACCAAACCATGCTCATCAACAACGATACGTTTACGCTGCGCTTTTTTCCGCCCGAACTGGTGCGCTGGCCGAGTTCGCTCGCGATGGAGAAAGTGAAAGCCGCCGACACTTGCCGAATTTTTATCCTGGGCGAATCGGCGGCGATGGGCGACCCGCAACCGTCGTTTGGCGCTGGCCGCTACCTGGAAGTTTTGTTGCGAGAACGTTTCCCCGGAAAAAAGTTTGAAATCGTCAACGTCGGCATCACCGCCATTAACTCGCACGTCATCCTGCCCATTGCCCACGCTTGTGCCAAACAACAGGGAGATATTTGGATCATCTACATGGGCAACAATGAAATGGTCGGACCTTTTGGCGCGGCGACAATTTTTGGTTCCCGAGCGCCGCCTCTTGCCGCCGTTCGGTTGAACCTTGCGCTCCAAAGCACACGCATCGGCCAGTTGTTTGTTTCAGGAATGCGTAAACTCGGCGGCAAATCCAAGAACGCATCCTGGGGTGGCATGAGGATGTTCATGCAAAATCAGATTCCACCCAGCGACCGCCGCCGGGAAACCGTCTATAAAAATTTTGCAGGCAATTTACGCGATATCGTGGATGTCGGGATTGATTCGGGCGCGAAGGTTATTCTCAACACAATGTCGGTAAATCTGCGGGACTGTCCGCCCTTCGCCTCGTTGAGTAACAGCAATCTGCCCTCCGCTGCCCGCGCTCAGTTCGACAAACTCTACGCCGAAGGATTATCACTTGAGAAGCAAAGTAATTTTGTGAATGCCGCGCAGAGTTTTGAACAGGCCGCCAAGATCGACCCCCAATTCGCCGAACTCCAATTCCGCTGGGCCAATTGCCTGTTGCTTGCGACGAATCCCGCTGCCCGTCAGCACTTTCAACTGGCGTGTGATACCGATGCGCTGCCGTTTAGAGCTGACTCGCGCATCAATACGATCATTCGAGACGTCGCGAAACAGTCCGCGTCGTCTCAACTCATTTTAAGCGAGGCCGAGATTAAATTGCAGACTCAAAGTTCGGCAAAAATTTCGGGGGACGAATCATTTTTTGAACACGTCCATTTTAATCCT